>CAKZUU010000316.1 GCA_937922175.1 uncultured Gemmataceae bacterium | reverse complement strand
TGTCCATCGCCGCCACATTATCCGATTTCTCCTTGCGGGCGAAGTAATCGTTGACCGCCTCCAACATCGTTTTTCGGGTCGCGAACCGGTTCTCATCCACCCCGTTGGGCAAGGCCAGATCCTGCACCCGGAAGCCGGGGTTCGCCGGGTCGGCCCCCAAACTGAACGGCGAGAACGACGACGACAAATAGCCCGGACCGGCGTAGGTGGTCGGCTGACTTGGGATGCAGACGTAAGGCGGCAAATAATTGCGAACGCCAAATTCGTGCGAGACGATACTTCCCATGCTCGGATACACGATGGCCGGGCTGGGACGATAACCCGTGAACATATTGTGGGTGCCGCGTTCGTGAGCCGCTTCCCCGTGTGTCATCGACCGACAAATCGCGATCTTGTTCGCCACTTGGGCCGTTTTGACGAGCAACTCATTGACCACGACGCCGGGTACATTCGTCGGGATGGACCCCATCTCGCCGCGATACTCGACCGGGGCGTTTGGCTTCGGGTCGAACGTCTCCTGATGGGCGATGCCGCCGGGCAGGAAGATGTGAATTACCGATTTGGCAACGCCTTCCTTGCTCTCGTAATGCTTGAGATCGGCTTTGGCCCGGCTGGTCAAGCGAAGGTAGTCAGCCAACGTCAAACCGAGACCGCCTACGATACCGATTTGGATAAAACCTCGGCGAGTGGGACGCGTGAAACAGTTGGACGAGTCAAACCGAAGACCTCGGGTGGACTGACTCATGAGCTATCTCCTTTTCAACGACAAGGCCGGTCTTGCTGGTGGGAACAAAAATGAGACCCTTGCAACTGTCGTGGGGCAATTCGGGGGAAAAGCGCCTACACGCTTTTTTGTTAAGGTATGCATACGCTACGTTACAGTCGCGTCGTGACGTTGTCAACGGTTTCACGCATTTCGCTGATTAAAAATTTTTCCCAAGCGAATCGGCTCAGAGCAACCGTACGGTGTGTAGCAACCCTATGAGTTCTGACGTGCAACGCCGTTTTTTGTTCCCGTTCAGCTCGACCTCGTCCTCGAGGTTCACCGCCGATCGAAGTTTTCGCTGCGTCCAAAGTTTTCTGTCCGACGGGGCCGCGAGAATTGGCTCGGACGGTTCTTGAGAACCTCCGACAGAAATAAAGGTGGTCCGGCACGTCGAATTTTTCATCCTCAACCGGCTTGCAATCGGGTTCGGGGGCAGGTAGAACAACGCTGCTTCGTCCGGAGACGTTCGTCAAACGGTGGGGGGGCGATGTGTTCCGCCGACCCGGGTCAAGGACGGAGCTCCGGACGTCACCGGTATCGTCTGTCGAGGCTCTTGGTTCACCAACTCAGGGGGATCCGACACATGGAGTTCTTCTCGTCTTGGACCTTTATCGGGATCATGGCCTTCCTGCTGATTGCCTTGGTCGGTTTGCTGATCTTCATGCGAATGCGCCCACCGTCCGAGTAAAGAGGCGATGGAGTGATCGCCAGGTGGGATGACTGTCTCGCGTCGTGGGTCACGAGGAGCGCTGTCGGCCCACGACGCAAGAAATTTGCCTGGCGGCTCGTCAGAGTGCTGAATGCGACAGGCCTCTGAGGATTTCATTCCTCGATATAAGCCGCGCTTGCCGAGCTGATTCGGCCGCCAAGCCCAAACATGACAATTCTATTCACCGATTCGCGCTTTTGTCTTCATGACACAGGTCATCATGTCGAAGTGCCGGATCGCCTTCGAGCGATCGAGGGCCGGTTGGTTCAGACGGGTTTAGCTGATCGTTGCCATCGTTGGACGTTTCAGGCGGCCCCGCTGGCCGACATCGTGGCAGTGCATACGCCGGGTTTGGTCGAACAGTTGCATCGAATCGCGGCTGCAGGAGGAGGACGGGCGGACCCGGACACTGTCATCAGCCCCTCGTCGCCGGAGGTGGCCGCTCTTGCCGTCGGGGCATGTCAAGCGGCTGTTGATGCGGTCGTCACCGGTGAGGATCGCACGGCGTTGTGCTTGGTTCGCCCTCCGGGACACCATGCGACGGCCGATCGAATGATGGGGTTTTGCCTGTACAACAACGTCGCTTTGGCCGCCGTTCGAGCGATCCGCCATCACAGCCTGAACCGGGTCCTGATTGTTGATTGGGACGTCCATCACGGAAACGGCACCCAGGACATTTTTTACGCCGATCCGCAGGTGATGTTTTTCAGTATTCACCGATACGGGCACGGTTTTTACCCCGGCACGGGCGACGAGGATGAGACCGGTACCGGCCGCGGACTCGGTTGGACGCGGAACGTCCCGCTGCCTTTTCACACGCTCCGCGCCCAATATATCGATGCGTTCACACTCGCTTTGGAGCAGTGCTCTGACCGCGCTCGGCCCGAACTCGTTCTCCTCAGCGCTGGATTCGACGCCCATCGGAGCGATCCCATCGGTTCACTCCACCTCGAAACCGAGGACTTCCAGCGGCTCACCGAATTGGTCGTGCAAGTCGCCGACGTCCACGCTGGAGGGCGAATCGTCAGTTGCCTCGAGGGCGGCTATCACTTGGGTGCTTTGGCGGAGAGCGTTCAAATCCATCTCGAATCCTTGTTGCATGCCAGCAACGACTGACCCATTTTTTCGTATATTGGACGAGGTGATGCCACGCGAAACATTCATCCTCATCCCAGGTCGAACCTCGCGCCAAGGCACATCGCTGAACGTCAGCAAGTTGGCCGGTGAGTACATTGATGAAATCAGCACGGTCTTCCTCTGCCCGGAAGACATGAGACGCCTGGGACTGATCGATGGCGACCGGGTTCGACTCCGCAGCGATCAAGGAATCGCGGAAGTGAAGTGTGAAGCCGCCAAGCCCGGAGAGTTACCGCCGGGTGTTCTTTTCTTGCCGTATGGCGACGCGTCCAGCCGACTGATGTCCGGTGACACTCACGGGACGGGGATGCCGACCAGCAAAGGGATCGACGTGGAATTGGAGAAGTTATGACGGCGGAGTTGAAAACTGAATTGAAGGTTGTCTCCAATGCAACCTGCACCTTCTGCGGCTGCGTTTGCGACGACATGGAACTGACCGTCGAAGGGCATCGCATCACGAAAGCGAAAAATGCCTGCGTCCTGGGTAAGGCCTGGTTCCTGAACCATCACATCGAGAACCGCCCCGTGGCGACGATTCGCGGTCAAGCAGTCCCGCTCGATGAGGCCGTTGAGGAAGCGGCCCGGATCCTGGTGCACGCCCGATACCCCGTCGTCTATGGGCTGTCGGACACCACGTGCGAGGCCCAACGTGTGGCGGTCGCCATCGCTGACCGGATCGGGGGTTGCATCGACACAACGACTTCCGTTTGTCACGGCCCCTCGGGAATGGCCTTCCAAGGCGTGGGCGAGGTGACCTGCTCTCTGGGCGAGGTCAAGAATCGAGCTGACCTCGTCATCTTTTGGGGATCCAATCCCGCAGAGAGCCATCCCCGACATTGGAGCCGGTATTCCACGATGCCCAAAGGGCTTTTCGTCCCCAACGGCCGCAAGGATCGCACCGTCGTCATTGTCGATGTCCGACGAAGCAAGAGTGCCCCGGCCGCCGACCTTTTTATTCAGGTTCGACCTCGGTCGGATTTCGAGTCTTTGTGGATTCTCCGTGCTTTGGTGAAAGGCCTGACGTTGAGAGAGGCCGATTGTGAAGTCACGGGCGTGCCGCTCGCCGTTTGGCAAGATTTGGCCCAGCGAATGAAATCCTGCCGTTTCGGGGTCTTCTTCTTCGGCATGGGGCTGTCGATGACTCGGGGCAAGCACCTCAATGTCGAGGCCGCGTTGGCCCTGGCTCGCGACTTGAATGCCCACACCCGTTTTTACATCAAGCCGATGCGGGGGCATGGCAATGTAACCGGTGCCGATAACGTCGTCAGTTGGCAAACTGGCTATCCCTTTGGGGTCAACCTCAGCCGTGGTTTTCCGCGCTTCAATCCCGGTGAGTATACGACTGCCGACACCTTGGCGCGGGGCGAAGCCGATGCTGCTTTGATCGTCGCGTCGGATCCGATGGCGAATTTTTCGCAGCCAGCGCGAGAACATTTGGCTCGCATCCCCTACATCGCCTTGGATCCCAAGGAAACGCCGACGGTCCGGCATGCAACCGTGGCCTTCACCACTGCGACCTACGGCATCAACACGCCGGGCACCGTCTACCGAATGGACGATGTCCCCATCCCGCTGCGGCCCGCTTTCGACTCTCCCTACCCCAGCGATCAAGAGGTTCTCACGCGAATCGAACGACGTATTCGACAACAGCTCTCCGAAAGGTAAAGGGTTCCGACCACATTCGGGAATTGGTCCGCAGGGCGACCGGCGAGAGATCGATCCGGCGGGCGAATTTTTGTTTTTCGGGTCGCTTTGGCGGAATCAAAGCGATGCCCTTGGTTCGTAACACCTTCCAGTTCAAGTTTTTCCGATCGACGGCGTTCGAGGCCCCGTGAGCTTCCGAGGAAATCCGGTTCGGCTTGCCGGGAATCTCCGTTTCGTGTTTGATGAGAATCCTTGGGAAGGGACGCCCTATGATCTCGTATTGCCAAAGCATCTGGAGGTTCCGGCATTTCTGGCTGTCGCTCGTCAAGCTGGATTTGCGGACGCGCTACCGGCGAAGTGTCCTCGGCATCGGCTGGTCGCTGTTGCACCCGGTTTGCATGACGGCGATTCTTTGCATCGTCTTTCACAAGCTGTTTCATTTGAGTCTGGTGGATTACGCCCCGCATGTGCTCGCGGGCTTGGCGGTCTGGCAGTATGTGCTCACCTGCTCGCTCCAAGGTTGCCAAGCATTCTTTCACGGCGAGCATTACATTCGTCAAACCCCTATGCCGTTGGCGATCTTTCCGCTGCGGACCACGTTGGCGGCCAGCTTCCATTTTCTCGTCGCCTTGGGGTTGGTCATCGCCTTGCTCGCCATCCTCGCTTTGGGCGGTTGGCGACCGTGGAACCCCTCAACTGTGTTGTTCGCCTTGCCAGGGTTGGTGATGCTTTTTTTCCTGTGCTGGTCGCTTGCGATCATCTTCGGTACCCTCACCGTCTTCTTCCACGATGTACAGCACTTATCCGAGGTCGGATTTCAGATGCTCTTCTATGCCACCCCGATCATGTATCAGTCGGCTCTGCTCGAATCCCACGGATTGGACTGGTTGTTGCGTGTCAATCCGGTTGTCGCGATGCTCAAACTTGTGCGCGATCCGCTGTTGGACGGCTCGTTGCCCTCCATGGCGACTTACGCCCAAGGATTGTTGCTGATCGCCTTGGCCGGGGCATGGGCCTGCGCTTTTTTGGCGCGGATCCAGAAGCGATTGATCTTTCACCTGTGATCCTTTCGACCCGCCCGATTCTGGTGAGGAGACTCGCCCGACGACGAGAACAACCAACATGGCAAGCATCGAGCTAGACGACGTCTGCCTGCACTTCCGCGTTCGACAAAAACGGCGGGTCACGCTTAAGGAGTATTTGCTTCATCGGCTCTACCGGCGATCCGTCAATCCGACCATCGAAGTCCGCGCCCTCCACCATGTCGATCTCTCGATTCGAGACGGCGACCGTGTGGGGATCGTGGGTGCGAACGGTGCGGGGAAGAGCACCCTATTGCGGCTCCTCGCCGGGATCTATCC
>CAKZUU010000315.1 GCA_937922175.1 uncultured Gemmataceae bacterium | reverse complement strand
TGCCATTTGAGTTGGCCTGCCTGCCGCAATCGTGGTATCGCTGGGCGCGATTGCCGGTCGTGAGCTACGCTTTGCCCGCCCTCATCGCGATTGGTCAAACGATCCATCATCACCGCCCGACACGTTGGCTTCCGAGCCGTTGGCTGCGCCATGCGACCATTCCCCATAGCCTTCGGGTGTTACAGCACATGCAGCCCCAGAGTGGCGGGTTCCTCGAAGCCACCCCTTTGACCGGCTTTGTGGTGATGGCTTTGGTGAGCTGTGAAGCAAATCGACGATATGAAGCAGCGAAGGGGGTCGTGCAACGAGGGGTCGAGTTCTTGCGGCGATCGATGCGGGCCGACGGAAGTTGGCCCATCGACTCGAACTTGTCGGTGTGGGTCACGACCCTGAGCATTAACGCGCTGGCCGCCGCCGATGACCTCGGCGGTCTTGACCGCCGCGAAAGGCTCCTGAGTTGGCTTCGGGAGCGTCAAGAGATGGAGCGACATCCGTTTACCGGAGCGAGTCCCGGCGGATGGGGCTGGTCGCATTTGCCCGGAAGCGTTCCCGACGCTGACGATACCTCCGGGGCCTTGCTTGCCTTGGCTGCTTTGACCGGCGGCCGACTCGATGAGGCGTGGCGCCGAGGATCGGAGTGGTTGATCGGCTTGCAAAATCGTGACGGGGGCATTCCGACTTTCTGCCGGGGTTGGGGTAAACTCCCGTTTGACCGCAGCGGCTGCGACCTAACCGCCCACGCCCTCCGCGCCTGGGCGCTCGCACCCTTGGATACCCTCCGCCAAGCCGCTTCGCAGCGTGCTTTGGATTATCTCCAGCGTCAGCAACACCCCGATGGTTCGTGGCTGCCTCTCTGGTTCGGCAATCAGCACGCTCCCGACGACCGGAACTCAACCTATGGCACCTGCCGAGTCCTCGCTGCCCTCCGCGACCTTCGGTTGCTCCACCACGAACCAGCGCAACGAGCCTACCGATGGCTCTGGTCAAATCAAAACGACGACGGCGGTTGGGGAGGACAGCGCGGAACGCCTTCCAGCGTCGAGGAGACGGCCTTGGCTGTCGAAATCCTCGCCGACTCCCCTGACATGGATCGCTCAGCCTTGGCTCGCGGCGAGGCGTGGCTCGTGGATCGAGTCGAATCGGGTACCTGGCGCGATGCCGCTCCGATCGGCTTTTATTTTGCCAAATTGTGGTATTTTGAACGGCTCTATCCATTGATCTTCACGGTCGCCGCCTTGGGGAGGGCGCGTCGTCGAAAACCGCCGACTTGAGACCAAATCGGTCGTTTTCACAAAACAGTCCTGTGACCACCGTCAGATGAGACATTGCCAACGACTTTACCAAACCTGCGTTCTGGTCAAAGGAGGCACCCGGGAGCAGCCGAGCAGCACCGGTCAACCTGAGCTCGCAGGGGATTTTGACAAACGATTGGCGTCGCTCTTCGGAAGCGGTTAGACTGAAGAAAAAGCACGACGGACCGAGCGGAGAGGAGAATCGTCATGAGACACGCGCTGTGGGTTGCGACCTTGGGTCTGGTGGCCGTGGCATCGCTCCAGGCGGACGATCTGCTCAGAAAGGCTCGACAAGAGCGCGAATTGGAGACGCAACGAGTCGAGTCCGAGGTTCGTCAACTGCTTACTCGCGTCAAGAATCTGTCCCCCGCCGAAGCGGTCGCCGAATTGACGAAGAAACTCGAAGAAATTGAAGCCGTGGCGATCGTCGAGCCGGACCGCAAGGAAAAATTGGTTCAGGCGCTGCGGAGCCGCCGCCAAGCCATCGAAGCGGATGCCCGCGCGAAGAAGGAGCCTTTGCTGCCCACCTCGTCAGCTAAACAGATTGTGGACACGAACCGACGCACGGAACTGGAGCGGCAACAAGCGGAGATTGAACGCTTGAAAGAAGGGGTCAATCGAGTGAATCAACTATTGGGCCAACGGAAGTCGCAAGAGGCCGAGGCAGCGGTGCAGGATCTGCTCCGAAAATTTCCCAACAGCCCCGCGGCCAAGGTGTTTGGCCACAATCTGTCCCTGCAAGCTCGCATTCGCGATGCCCGAGAGATCATCGCCCGACAAGAGAAAAATATCATGCTGAGTTTGCGAGAGGTGACCAAATCGGGAACACCGATCGTGGGCGACATGGAGATCGACAAGGAACGTTGGGTCCAGAACCTCAAGAGCAAATTCCGTGGTCAAGGCGATCCGCTCAGCGAAAAGGAGAAGGCAATCCTGGCAGCGCTCAACAAGACTTGGCAGCCGGACTGGCAGAATAAACCCCTTCAATTCGTGCTGGACGAACTGCAAAAACTCCTCGGCACACCGATGGCGATTGATCAAAAATCGCTCGACGAAGCCGGGATCAGCACTGTCAGTCAGGTCAATTTGTCGCTGCCGCGTCCCGTGACTCTTCGGACCATCTTGCGAAAAGTCCTCCAAGACCACGGTCTGGGTTATGTCATCAAGGATGAAATGATCTTCGTCACGACGTTTCAGAAGACTCGTGACATGATGACCACTCGCACCTACGACATTTCCGATCTGGTGACGGCGAATGCTCTGACCACGCACCCGGTCCTTGCCTTTCAACAAGAACGAGAGGTCGTTCAATTCATCATCGATTCGATCAAGCGTAGTGTGGACCCGATGAGTTGGGAAGGCGAGGGGGGCCGTGGCACGATCACCTACCATCCCCTGACGAAAACACTCATCGTCCGTCAAAGCGCCGAGGTGCACATGCTGCTTCGAGGCAATTTGGGCGGTCGGTGATGGTTTTCTCACGATCCTGCGTCGTCGTTTTGTGGCCTGATCGACAAAGGCCAAGATCGTACAACGATCGCATGAGTCGTTATTTTCCTGAAGCGGGCGATTACGGCCGTCACGTCGTGTTCGGAAACGTGCCGATCGTGACCTACGCCGGTCAACAAATCCAGTTATCGCTCGTCGAGTTGCCTCCAGGCAGTCTTGTGGATTGGCACGCCCATCCACAGGAGCAGATGGGAATGGTCTTGATTGGTCGTGCTCGCTTCCAGATCGACGATGAAGAGCGTATCCTCGGCCCCGGCGAGATGTATCGTATCCCCGGAGGGATCCGGCATCGGGTTGAACCGCTCGAAACGCCCTGCCGGGTGATTGACGTCTTCTCTCCGGTGCGCGACGAATACCGTTGAGGGGATTCGGTCCGAACTACTTGCCGCCGACGATCCGCACCCGAGCCGGACGCGCCGAGGCCTGGAGTAACTCCAACCGAATCCCGTGGGGTCGCCGGAGCCAATCGACGGCCAAGGTCAGCGAATGCGTGCCGGTTTTGACGTCGATTTCCATCTCATCTTTGACGGGCACTGCGGCGGACCCCCACCAGGCACTCAGACCCTCGGTTCCATTCAGTCGCACGCGGATTCGGCCTGGAGCAGCGACCTCAAATTCACAGCGGAGAAAGCTGAACAGTTCGCGCGATCCCTCCAAGCCGTGTTTTATCTCGAGCTTCGGTAGTTCGTCGGGCGGCAAGATCCCGGACACGGTGCTGTAGGCAGGCGACCACTTCCACTGGCGCGAGTCGCTCGCTGGAGCTTGAATCCCCGTGCGGACGATGGCGTGGAACGCGTCGGCGGTCGGCTCCAAGACACGCCAACGTCGAACGATCGACTCCGGCCCAAGAACGAATCGGCCCCCAACTTTCCCCAACTCGGACAAGAACCGAATCAAATCGACGAGTTCGTTCCGGGTCAGTCCGTCGGTTAGTCCTTCCGGCATGATCGACCCGCCGACGCGTTGCTCGTCAATTTCGGACCGGAGAATGCGGATTTCTCGGTCTTCACCATCACGGAGGATCAATTCGGTCGCTGTTTCTCCCACCTTTACCCCGCTGAGCCTTTGGCCGGACTGCGTCTCGACTTGCAGTGAGTGATAGTTCTCTTTGACTTGTTTGTTCGGTTCCAGCAGCGAATCCAGGATGTAATCCAACGGTGCACTCGCACCCAGGCTGATAAGGTCAGGCCCGGCCAGGCCTCCTGCTCCCCCGATGGCGTGGCACTTGGTGCAGGCCAGATCGGCACGGCGATAGATCATCTCACCGCGCGCGGGATCACCTTTCTGTCGAACTTCTTCGAGGAGAGCCTCTTTTTCCTGAGGCGTGAGCAATCGTCGAGCCGTCTGGAGATTTCCGGCCCTTTTCAGAGCATCGATCAGAGTCTGAGCTTGAGGCCCTCCTGCTTGGGCCGATCGAACCGCGATCTTGGCGGAATCCTCGGGAAGCTTTTTGTCGTGCAGAGCGCGAGCCAACACATCGGCAGCTCCGCGTTGCCGCACAAACTCGGCGATCAACTCGGCGACATCGCGATCGGAAGCCCCGGTTTGGATCCAGGCGACAGTTCGCTGGGCCGCGAGTTCTGGCTGCCTTTGAATCATGGCGGTGATGGCCGCTCGCTTCACCTCCGCTGGGTGATTGTTTCTGGCCAATTCATCCAACGTCACGATGATGTTGGGACCGCGAAATTCTGCCAGTGCCCGGACAGCGTTTTGCCGAGCCGTCAACGACGGATCACTTTTTGCTTGGTGCAGTAGATGCTCGAGTCCTTCCGTCAACTGCCAACTCCCGACGAGGCGAGCGGCCTCGATGCGTGTCATTTCATCCGAGCTACGGAGCCACTCGAGTGTCCCTGTCAGGGAGCCCGCCGGTTTGATTCGCCGCTGCTGCGACGCCTTCGCGAGGGCCGACAACAACCTTGGTCGTGCGGCAGGATCGGCAGCGGCCTTTTGCAAGACGAGCGTCAACTGCTCCGAATTGCCGACCCCGGCCAATAGTTCCCACAGATCGATCTCCCAACCGCCCTGTGCGGCCCGACCCGACTTCAACAGCTCGGTGACCAGAGGGGCGACGCCCTGGGCATCGACGGCACGCAAGGCGAAAACCAGATGCGGGATTTGACGGAACGGAATTTCCCCCCGACGCAATTGGGGCAGCCAATGCGGCTCTAATTCGCGGAGTGTTAACCAAACCGCATAATCCAACCAGAGATCCAAAGGTCGATCAAGCACCTCAGCAGCCGTCGCAGCGGCAACCGCGCTGGGAACCGAGGCCAACATGCGGACAGCCTCGAGCCGAACCCGAGGGTGCTCATCGCAGACGCATCGGGCCCCGAGTGCCAACTTCTTCGCCGTATCCGGATGGTCTGCTGCCGCGCGAATTGCTGCGGCACGAAGTCCTGCCTCGGGACTCGTCACCAACCGTTCGGTAAGAGTGGGCGGCAGTCCGAGGCTCTGCTGCAACCACAAGAGCTCCAACAGCGTGTGTCGGTCTTCCTCCTTCTGGTCGTCGAGAGCCGCGGCCGACTGCTCCAACGCGGGTCGAACCGCGGCCGGACCTCTCTCCGTGAGAACGCGACGGGCCATCTGCCTTGTCCACATTTCTGGAGCTTTCAGGAGAAATATGAGCTCCGGCGTCGAAGCATCGACCAGCTTGGGCCGGGTCACGAGCGGTCGCCCCTTGAACGTGACACGCCAAATGCGGCCGTGCGTCTTATCCCGACGAGGATCGCGGAAGTCGACTTCGCCGTGTTGGATGATCGGGTTGTACCAGTCCGCAACGTACAACGCCCCGTCGGGTCCGATTTTGACGTCCACCGGACGAAAGGCGGGGTGATGGCTGCGGATCACGTCGGGCATCGGTAGAGCGGCAAACCCCGCGCCATCCTCTCTCAACTTGAATCGAACGACGCGATGGCCGCGGAAGTCGTTTGTGATGAGATCTCCGTGCCAATCCTCGGGGAAGTGTCGCCCCGAGATAATCTCCGCACCGCAATATTTTGGATGGCCGGGATTTAATCCATGCAGGATGCGCTGCGAATGCGGGCCGATCGCCGTCGGATAGTAGCCTCCGGGAAGGCACCAATTCACACCTTCGCCGCCCGCGCCATCGGTCACAAACGATTGGCCGTAGCGATCGAAGGCATGGCCCCACGAATTGATCCAGCCCCGGGCAAACACGTCAAGTCGGTGGGTCGATGGTCGAAAAGCCCAAATGCCTCCGGCGTTGAGCCGTCGCGGCCCGTGGGGCGTCTCGACATGGCTGTGGATGTAGATCGATTGATTCATGTACAGTCGGCCGTCCGGTCCCCAGCGGAAGCTGTGCAAGATATGATGCGTGTCTTCGGTACCGAAGCCCGACAGAAGGACGCGGACTTTTCCCGCTTTGCCCTCCGCCGTCTCCTCGACGTGCATTAGCTCGGTGCTGTTGGCGACATAAGCCCCTCCGTCGCCCGGCTCGATCCCGGTGGGGATGAGAAGGCCTCCCAGGAACACCGTCGTGCGATCCGCTCGACCATCGCCGTCGGAGTCCTCAAGTACGAGGATTTTGTCGTTCGCGACTTCCCCGGGACGGATGTGCGGGTAGGTTTCGCTGGAGGCAATCCAGAGGCGCCCCCGCGCATCGAAATTCATCTGGATCGGCTTGGCGAGCATGGGGTCGGCAGCGAACAACGTTACCTCCAAGCCGTCGGCAACTTGAAATGTCCGCCGCTCGATCTCGGGATCGGGGTCCGGCACTTGGGCATCCCGTTGGGCCAAGACGGGCCGCACCATGAAAAGCACCACCAATAAGGGGCAGAGAACTCGACTCATTCACCCTCACTCCGGCTTGGGAACGCCAACGCAGTACAGGTGGGTGTAAGTGCGCAAGTAAATCGCGTCGCCGACAGCAGCGGGTGATGCCCGGCAACCGGCGTCCAAGGAATTGGTCGCCAGAAGTTGAAACTGGCGCGAGGCGGCGAAAACAAAGGTCCGGCCCTCTTCGTCCGAGCTGTAAATTCGACCGTCAGCAAAGATGGGCGAGGCTGACGTGGCTTTGCCCAAACGCTCTTGCCAAATCATTTTCCCGCTGCGAGCGTCCAAACAGGTCGCCACTCCTTGATCGCTGATGACGAAGAGCGATTCGCCGATCAACAGCGGCGAGGGTCGAGATGGTGCTCCCCGAGGCGTCCTCCATACGATGCCCGTCTCGGTGATGTCACCTTTCAGTCCCTCACGGACGGCCAGCAAGCTCAAGGTGTGTCCGCTATTCAGGAAGATCAGTCCGTGGCCACGAAGCGGTCGCATCGCTTCGTTCATCCCGCCGTGGTAGACACGCCAAATCTCCTCCCCGGTCAACGCGTCGTAGGCGATGGTGGCCGCTGCTGACGGACTAACCAATTGGGGTCGGCCGTCAATTTCAAACACGGAGGGCGTCGAAAATGCTTTTTTCAAGTCGCCGTCGTCCGTGCCGTATTCAATATTCCGATCTCGTTTCCAGACCGTCTTGCCCGTGAATTTGTCCAACGCCACGACGTATTGCTGGTCGTAACCGTCGAAAGTGAGGAACAGCAGATTCCGATAAATCACCGGCGACGATGCGGGACCGCGCCAGTGGTTGCAGGGTAGGTCGGTACGTTTCCAGAGGACCTCGGCTGTGCGCGTGTCCAGGCAAGCCGTCCCGAACGAGCCAAAGTGGACATAGACTCGTCCCTCTTCGATCGCCGGTGTTGGCGAGGCATAGGAGTTGTAACGGCTGATATCGTCAGGGTTCTCGGCCGTGAACAGCTTCACATCGTGTCGAATCCTTCCTGTGTGCCGATCGATGGCCAAGGCATAAAAATCGTAGCCCTTCTCGTGCGCCGTCGTCAGCCAAACCTGATCGCCCCAGACGACCGGCGACGACCAGCCCTTGTCGTGAATGGCCGTTTTCCAGCGGATATTTTTCGTCTCGCTCCAGTGAATCGGCAGTCCCTTCGCCTCGGCGATGCCGTTCCCTTTGGGACCACGAAACTCCGGCCAGTTCTCACCCGCTGACACCCCAGGGAGCGACACGCCTGCCGCCGTTACGAACCCCAAGGTCCAACCGACGATCCATTCTCGCATCGCGTTCATGCCATGCCCCATCACCGACGCAATGACCTGCCTCTGCAGACTCCGTCAATTCTTGATGCGTTTGCATTCGTCAATCTGCCGTTCCGTGGCGGCAATCAGCTGATCGAATTCGGGGATCTCTTTTGCATTCTGTCCCTGCTCGTGCTTACGAAACCCGAACAAATAGGTCACATTTTGGGGTCTCCAACGATGGAAATACAGTTCGTTCTTCCGCACGATCAACTGACGCAACGTTTCCATGCGTGACTCCGGTAACGGACCTGTGCGGGGCAGTCCCAACGCCTCGAGCCATCGCGCCGCCGTCACCTGATAGCCGCGCTGCGAAAGATGCAGACCATTCACGGTCAATGGCTCAGCCGTGGATTGCGTCCAATCGCGCATGTCGATGAACAAGGCAAAACGCGCCTCAGCAATTTCGCGAATCACTTGCGTGTATCGGTCCACGGAGGCATTGATTTCGTCCGGAGAGGGAGAGCCCGGGAATCGGACCAGGCGCATTGGTGAAAGAAAAATCAATCGGGCCTTCGTTTCCGCCAGATCGTCGATCAGTCGGTCGAATTGCTGGCGAAATTGCGGGAGGCCAGCGGGTCCATCGAAGGCTTCGTTCGTCCCGTAAGCCACGATGATGATCGTCGGTTTCTCGGCGCGAACCTGATCGACGAGGCGTTGGTATCCTTCAGCCGGGCTGTCGAAGCCGGCACGGGCCTCCCCCCAAACCGTATCGCCGCTCCAGCCGAGATTCCGAAGCGTCATCGACTTGTCGCCCAGTGCCGCCGTTAAGGCTGCCTCCCAATAGCCGTACCGCTGTTCTCGCTCGATGAGCGTGCTGCCCACGACGACAATGCGCTCTTGGTCCCGAAAGTCGAAAGCGTTGACCGAGGAGCAAACCGCGATCGATCCCAAATAGAGCATGAGTCGCAACATCGCAGCCTCCGTGGAGAGACCGACGGATCGGCAGGCACCCGCTGGCGGAGTGAGCTATGGTTGATGGGGGAAGTTGTAGGGATTTTGCGGACGGTTGAGGGGAGGGTGAATGAACAAGCTTTCTGATTGGCCCATCGGTCGGGAACGATCGCCTGAATCAGACACCCTCGCCACGGTCGCTGTCCAATCGAATGACCAAGCCCAGCCTTTCGGCACCTTACCCATTGATTTTGTACCTATTCATGTGTCATTGGCGTGCGTTTTCGTCATGGCCCTTTTGGTGGGTTGGGATTCTCGACGGCGGGGGAAAACCGTACTCGGCTCGGGCCATCAGCGCTCGATGAATTGACACTCCGTCGCTGCCGCGGCGCCTCGCGGATTTCGTTCATCGGGTACCAACAGACGGCGGAGATTTTCGTTATACTGCTGGAGAACCGGACTGCGAGAGGTCAGCCGCTCGGCCAAGACAGGGGCTGCTGCGACGCCCGCCCGGTGGGACGAGGTTTGTGGAGGACGTGGCGAACGACGGCGACCAACTCCTGGCCGACGAATCTCAGCTGATTCGCAGCGCTCAAGGGGGCGACCGATCAGCGTTTACCGTCCTGATTGACAGGTACTGGGATCGGCTTTACCGTTGGTTGTACCACCTGACTCACGACTGCCACGCCGCGGAAGACTTGACCCAAGAGACGTTTCTCAAAGCGTTCGCGGCCATTGGTCGATTTCAAGTGGGAACCAATTTCCGGGCGTGGTTGTTTCGGATCGGGCACAATAATTTCGTGAACCTGCACCGATCCCGCGCGGGCCAAAAACAACCGGTGACGCCGGAGATGGCGGCCACAACCTCGGGACCTGTCGAGTCGGCGGCCGAACGAGAGGTCCTGGCGATCGTGACTCGCGAGATGGCTCGATTGCCTGTCGAGTTCCGCGCGGTCTTGCAGATGCGACTCGACGAAGGCATGTCGTTCCGCACCATAGCGGCTGTTCTCGGCATCACGGAAGAAACCGCCCGCTGGCGAGTCTTCAAGGCCCGGCAACGGTTGCTGCGTGCCTGCGGTGAGTTCCTCGACCTGCCACCAAAGGCCGAGGAACTCGAACCCGCCACCGACGATACCGGTGGCAACGAGGCAGAACGCGAGCGTCGGTAACTTCCCTCATCATCCCGACGGTCGCCGACCGCGAAAACGATGGGGAGCGAGGCACCCCTAGGTGACACGATGAACTGTCATTTGGTTTGCCAACGGTTACTTCACACCTCGGGGCGCCATCGTCTTCCCGAAGCGGTCGAGACCCATCTCAGGGAGTGTGACCGCTGCCGCCGCATCAAGCAACATCTGGAGCAGATCGACGCGGCCGTTGGTCAGATCTCGATTCCGAGCTCCGTGGCCGCCAAGACGGCTTTCATCCAACAGTTTCTGACCGCGCCCCGGCCGAGCCAACGCTCCTCTGCCGAGCGTTTCGCGATGAGGAAATGGGTCCTCGCCTTCGGGTGCGCTGCCGTCGTGGTGTTGGGAATTGCCCTGGGATCATGGCGTCATGGTGCGACGCCGCCGTCCTCAGCCGCTCCCTTCGATCCCATGCTGGAGCGGTTGGTGGAGTTGCAAGTCGAACTGGCGACGGCCGATGATCTCGACCATCGAGTGAAAATCCTGGCGCAGATTGCCTCCAATTTGGAAGAACACGCACGCCGGTTAGCACTGGTCGCCGACGTCGACGACCTTCGCACGTTGGCCGAGCTTTTTGCCGAAGTTGTTGGTGACAAAGGATTAAGCGGGAAAGTAGAGTTGGTCCCGCCGTTGAATCGGAAGGTATTGCTGGAACCAATTGCGGCAGACTTGATGCGAATGGCCTCGGCCTACGAGGAGACCTGTCAACGAGTTCCTCCAACTCGGATTGCCCTGTTCCAGGAGATGGCTCGCGCAGCACGCCAAGCCAGGGATGTCATTCGTCGCAAACTGCAAGAAGAAGACGTGGCCCGTCTCGAACCCCGGCCCGTGGCTCGCGGAGGGAAATCATGAGGCGGTCCGTTGGCTGGGTTGTCGTTTTGGCTTGGTGGTGTGGCGGGGCGGGTGCGGACAACGCCAGCCGACTCCCTCTTTCCGATCAGGCTCAACTGCTTCGCCGCAATCGGGCGTTGGTACAAGTGACTGTCTCGGGGAGCCTGGAATTAGCAGACCTCAACAACGCCTTGGACCGAGTCGAATCGTGCCAACGGATGGTGCGCGTCTGGCTTCGCGAGGTCGAAGCGGCCGCGCGCTCTGGCGATGTCCCGCGAGCTTTGGAAATGGGCGAACACCTCAACAAGGTGGCCGATCGAGGCGTCGCGTTGAATCTTCGCGTTGCTCGCAACCACATCCCCCCCTCCACCCCGGATGAACGACGGCTGTTGCAGCGCCGCGACGACGCCGTCCGCGATCTGGAGCAACTCGAAGCGGTGCTGGCGGAATTGTCTCGGAGCGACGGCGACCTTCGAGCGGTTCTCGGTCGATTGCAGGCAGTCCGGCGACTCGTCGCAGCGGCCACCGATCTTCCGAAGTCTTGATTCTCCACGTTGCTTACCCCCGAGGCATTGCGGTTCCCTCTCCGGGACGCATAATATCCCCGAAGATCTACGAACCGAGGCTTCCTATGACACCTGCGTTGCGCCGAATCCAGGAAAAAGTCGAGTCGGGTGAGCGACTGAGCTTCGACGACGGAATGGTGCTGGAGACTCAAGCGGACCTGTTCCTCCTCGGCGAGTGGGCCAACATGGTGCGGGAACGGAAAAATGGCAACATCGCCTATTACAACGTCAACGAGCACCTCAACCCAACGAACGTCTGCGTTTACCGATGCAGCTTTTGTGCATTTCGCGCGGACCTGAAAAGCCCGAAGGCCTACGTGATGAGCGACGAGGAAATCCTGGCCCGCGCTGCGGAGGCCGATAACCGCGGATGCACGGAGCTGCACATCGTCGGCGGATTGCACCATCAAAAGCCGTATGAGTGGTACCTTCATATCATCCGCCTGATTCACGAGGCCTACCCCCGACTGCACTTGAAGGCTTACACCGCAGTCGAGTGGGATTGGTTTCAACGCTTGACGGGTCGTCCGACGCGGGATCTCCTCGCCGAATTCCGCGATGCGGGTCTGGGCAGTTTACCCGGTGGCGGAGCCGAGATTTTCCACCCCGACATCCGTGCGAAAATCTGCGAGTATAAAGCCACCGCTGAAGACTGGCTCCGCATCCACCGCGAGGCTCACGAATTGGGGTTACGCTCCAATGCGACGATGTTGTACGGCCACATCGAAAAGCCGCAACACCGCATCGATCATTTGATCCGTTTACGCGAACTGCAAGACGAGACGGGCGGATTTCAAACCTTTATCCCCTTGGCGTTCCACCCCGACAACACCCGAATGTCCCATCTGCCCAAGGCCAGCGGGGTGACGGACCTGCGAGTGATGGCCATCAGCCGGCTCATGCTCGACAATTTTCCGCACATCAAAGCTTATTGGGTGATGTTGGGAATGAAGACGGCGCAGGTCGCACTGAGCTTCGGAGCGGATGACATCGACGGCACCGTGGTCCATGAGAAAATTTACCACGATGCCGGTTCCGACTCCCCGCAAGAACTGTCCGTCACTGAAATCCGTCGTCTGATCGAAGAAGCAGGTCGGACTCCCGTCGAACGCGATACGCTGTACCACGAGGTGGTGAGGGAATCGACCGGCTGGCGCACGGGCCGACGCTTGGCCCTGGTGTGAGAAGGCAGTCTGCCAGCGTTTGCCCCTTAATCGCACTTCAAGCAATTGTTCTGGGGCATGGCCGCCTGTCGGGCTGCTCGCAGCCGTTCGAGCAAATTGTTCCTTGCGACTGTCGTTGTATCGGGAGCACGACCGAATGCGGGCACTGCTGCCGGGGCAGCGGCAGGGGCTGCCGATCCGACCGGAGATGCTGGGGCGGCCGCTGGATCGGCCATTACTGTTTTGACAGCTTGACGTGACGGAGAAATCAATCGACTCGGCGTCTTCGGCGGACCGAATAATTGGTCGACCTCGCTCTCCTTGACCTCCTTGTTGAGGTACACGGTGGTCAGTTCGTTAAACGGAACAATGAACAGCAGCCCACCATCGGTGGTCCCACCAAGTCGACCACGCACGATTAAATGCGTCGGTTCGACACGAAACAGGGTCTCCATGCAGATTTCCGTCCGATTCTGGAGCACCAAGACAATCTGGTTATGATACTCGGGAGGCAATTGCCGAAAGAGTTTAATCCAGTCCGCGTTTTGCATGGTGACTCTCCGCCGAAGCCTTCTCCGCCTGTCAAATCCAGCGGTCGATTCAAACTTAGCTCACGAATGCCGATCGTGCGGATTTTTTGTATTCTCCGCAATCCTTCCATTTTGCCGGACGCACCGAACAGTCGCTGTCGGCTCCGGACGAGGGTTCGACTGAGTCAATACCGACGATCACCACTTGCCCCCGATTGTTGCCGAGTGATTTCGGCCTCGCCGCGTGAGGTGGGCCCATCGATCGAAAAATGGACGCCGGTGAAAGGGCGTCGCAACGACTGCGGCTCCTAAAGATCATGAGCCGTCAGACGTGCGCCCAATGATTTTCTGTCGCGAATCAACGCTCCGAGTCGTGTTTGACCCGCAGGCAAAAGCGCGTGACCTCAGGTCGGCAGCGATACCGCAACGGTTCACGTCCTGATAAACCTCGACCTACGTACATCAATGTCGGCCGACAATCAAACAGCCCCGCGTCGTACCGGCGGCTATATCGACTTGGCACAAACAACGAGCCAAACAGCGGCAGCCGAATCTGCCCCCCGTGATTGTGCCCGCAAAACAACAGACGGATCCCATTTTTTCGGGCCCAATTGATGTTGTCGGGGGTGTGGCTCAAACCGAGACGGAAGTCCTCGCTCGAATGGTGGGAATCCTCGGGCGGCGGATCGAACCACGGTCCCTCATGACCACCAACAATCAAACGGTGTCCGCGAATTTCAACCGAGTCCCAGCAATTTCCCAAGACCCTCAGTCCGGCTTCGGCCAAACAGGAACGCACGGCATCACGCTGTTGCCAATAATCATGATTTCCCAGAATGGCAAACGCCGCCTCCCGCCAACGCAAGCGACGGAACAACGGCACGATCCATTCATGGTGTTCGTCGGTGTCCACGAGGTCTCCGGTAACTACCACGATGTCGGGGGTCCCATCGTGAATGCAATGATCGAAGACACGCTCGAAGAATACTTTTTCCGGAGTGCCGCAAAAGTGCAGATCCGTCAGATGCAAGATCGTCAAGCCATCCCACGCCTCAGGCAGTCCCGCGAGGGCTAAGTCGATGCGCACGAATTCGACTTCAAACACCTCGTTGCCGGGCAAACGGGCCAGATAAGCGTTTTTCCACGAGCCGACCGGACGATAACCGAGTTCTTTGGCGTAATCCACGATTTGCGACGTCCGTCGAATCTGCTCTCGCGGAGTCCGTCGAGTCAAGCGAAGGAGTGTCGCGGTTGGAATCGCCAGGCAAGCCACTCCCCAACAGACCCACAAGTACGCCCGGATGATCGGCAGGTTCAGCCCGTCCGACCAAACCCCGCCGAGCCACACCCCGGGGAAGGAGAAGACGATCACCGCATCGATGAGCCGTAACGTGCGGAGCCATCGCTTGTGAATCGGCTGACTGTACAGAAGGTTCAGGAGGACCAACCAGATCGTGGCATGCCCGACCCAGGCGACCAAGCCCCTCACGACATCGACCGCGTCCATGCCTTTCCTTCCTGTCCGAGAGTCGCCCGAGTTGCCACGATTTGCTCTGACATGGGAAGAGCTTACTTAAACGACTCCCATTCCTTGCCCCCGAGCACATGAGCGGCGATTTTCAGCTTAAGGATTTCATCCGTGCCTTCGTAGATGCGGCAAACGCGGACATCTTGCAGGTGCCGACCCGGACGGTACAAGGTGGACCAACCGCGTCCCCCAAAGACTTGCACGGCACGGTCGGCGGCATCCCACGCCGCATTGGAGGCGAAAAGCTTGGCCTGGGCCGCTGCCAGATCCGCCTGGCGTGCCAATTCCGCATTGGTTGGATCAGCCGATGAAGCATCCTTCGCCCGGGCGGCCCGCAAGACCATCGCCTCGGCGGCCGCTCGATGCTGCTCGATCAGGGCGATATGCTCTTGCACCAACTGATGTTTCCCGATGGGTTTCCCGTGCTGCTGACGCTGAGTCGCGTAGGAGACCACCTCGGCCAGACAGTCCTCGATCACCCCGAGACAGCCCGCCGCCACGCTGATTCGGCCGCTCACCAGCGTCCCCATCGCAATGCGGAATCCATTCCCCTCTTCGCCCAAGAGATGATCGAGAGGCACTTCAACTTGATTCATCTCGAACATCGCCGTGTTCGCGGTGGGCATCCCCATTTTTGCCAACAGGTCTTCCTTGACGAATCCGGGAGCGTGAGTGTCCACCACGAAGGCGCTGACCCGCCGCGGGCTTTCACTGTTGTAGGCGAAGCAGATGACCGCATTGGCGATCCCGCCGTTGGAGATCAAATACTTTACGCCATTCAGCACGTAACGGTCGCCCCGACGCTGATACGTTGAGGTCATCTCCAGCGGGTTGGAGCCTGCATCGGGTTCCGTCAGACCGAATGCCAAAATGATGTCACCGCGACAAGCAGCGGGAAGATATTTTTGTTTTAAGAGATCGCTGCCCCACGTCAGGATGGGATATTCGCCGATGCTGGTGTGTCCGGAGAAGAAGGTGCGGACCCCGGTACCCTCGCGATTGATGCGGGCCAACGTTTTGGCATAGGTGACCGTGTCAGCGCCGCGGCCTCCGTACTCCTTCGGCACAATCATGCCCAAAATGTCGTACTTTCGAGCGAGCGGAATGATTTGGTCGTTGGGACGATGCTCCAGGTAGCAAAGCTCCTCGATGGGACGGATTTCCTGGCAAAAGGCCTCGACGTCATCGAGCAGTCGGCGTGCGTCGTCATTCGTCATCGGGAAGGCTCCCTCAAGCGTGGTTGCCTCAATTCTACGTCGGAGCGGACCGAAACGCCCATGCCGGGGGCGAGTCGGTCGGGGTGGACCGGCTGGTCTGGTCCGGCTTTCGGCATGCCGCCCAAATTGTTATGCTGGAAACACGGGGCGGGGTTGGTGAGGAGGATGTTGCCATGCGCTGCGTGTTGGTGTTGCTTGGGGTGATCCTCGGGGCAGGCAAGTTGTGGACGCAGCCGCCCTCAGCCGTGGGGGGAGCCAACCAACCCCCGATGAATCCGCCCGGTCCCATGAACCCCATGGGTCCGTCCCGATGGGAACCGCCCAAGCAAATCCTCGGCGAGAGTCTCGATAAATGGATCGATCGTCTGGACATTCGAACTTGTAAAGATCCGGGATTCCGAGCCGCCGCGGCGCAATTTGTCCCGCTGTTCGGGGAATCTGCGAAAAGAGCGCTGCCGAAGATCGTCGACCGACTGAACGATCCGGACCTGAATGTCCGCATGGCTGCCTTGGTTGTCCTCACCACCATCCCGATTGACGATCCCACTCAGCAAAAGCGCATCCTGGATCGCCTGATCGGTTCGGGTGGGCTGATTTACAGTGACCAGCTTCTGGTCAATCTCCAAGTCGCCTTGGCGTGCTCTCGCCTCGGCCCCGTTTGTGCCAGCGCGATCCCGGTGCTGTCCGGCGAGCGGTATCTGCGAAACTCTCGGAGCTACGAATTGCGGCGGGCTAGTGCCGAGGCGCTCGGGCAGGTCGGTCGGTCGGATCCCAAAACCAACACTCCGGTCAATCGCCAGGCGATCATTGCTTTGATGAACGCTCTCAAGGAAGAGTCGGCGTTGATGGTGCGGATCGAGATCGTTCAGTCGTTGATTTTTTTGGGACCCCCCGACGACGAACAAGACTTGGCGGCCGAAATCCGCATCCTGGAACAGCGAACGCAATCGGAGCCTGACCCTGTCTTGAAGCTGTGGCTTTACGTGTCCCTGATGCGGTTGCGGCCGAACCTGATCAATGAGAAAAACCTGACACCGTTGTCCACCGCGTTGAGCAGTAGCGATCACCGGGTGCGGATCGGTGCCGTCCAATGTTTCGCCTTCATGGGACCGGATGCCAAGTCCAAGGCGGGCGCGTTGAAGGTCGGCCTCGAGGCGGCTCACACGGGGAAAGACGAAGACAAGGAGTTCGCTTATCAGACATTGTTCGCCGTCGCTCGAATGGGGAAGGAGGCGAGCGTTTTACGTCCTCAGGTGCAGGCGCTCCTGACGCATCCGGAAGCAGCGATCAAAGAGATGGCGAAGTACGCCTTGGATCGGATCGATGGGAAGATCAAGGACTGAGCCAGACCGGAAAATGACGTGGACTTCTCGTATGGAACTTGATGCCGACGTCTGCCTGTGCTTTCGCGTGACCCGTCGGAAGTTGCTCCAATTCGCGCGAGTGGAACAACCCGAGGTTGCGAGTCGATTCGCCGAATGTGGCGGGGCAGGGACCGGTTGTGGTTGGTGCGTTCCCTTCCTGCGACAGATCTTTGAAGAAGCTCGCGGGACCTCGACACCGTTTTGGGAGACGCTCAGTGCCGACGATTACCGTCGGCAACGAGCCGAGTATCTTCGCTCCGGCCCGAAAGGAAAGCCCTCCTCTGGCGGAGACGGCGGTGTCTAGCGTTGCCAAATCATCGAACGGTTGCATCAACGCCGAACACCTTTCGGAAGCGAGCGGGAAATTCCCACGGCGTGGGCCGAATCCGATCCAGGTTGGAGCGGTCGCGGCAGCCCCATTCCTTGGTTGCCGCCCCGAATTCGATCCGGGACGACGAACACGCTCCGCCTCCCCCAGCATCACCGAACTCCCTCCCGGCGCTCCTTGGGTGAGTCGCCCGGAGGTCGATCAATTCAACTGCTTCCAAAGAAATTGGTAGGCCAACGCACTCATGAAGGCGGCCTGTTTGTTGTCAGCGGCCCCTCCGTGGCCTCCCTCGATATTTTCGTAGAGGAGAACATCATGTCCCATCTCTTCCATCTTCGCCACCATCTTGCGTGCGTGGCCTGGATGAACTCGGTCGTCGCGTGTCGAAGTGGTAAACAGGGTCCGAGGATATTTTCCACCGGGTTTGACGTTATGATATGGCGAAAATGTCCGAAGGAACTTCCATTCCTCGGGATCATCGGGATTGCCATATTCCGCCATCCAACTCGCCCCGGCGAGCAGTTTGTGATAACGTCTCATGTCAAGGAGCGGGACTTGGCAAACGATGGCCCCAAATTTTTCGGGATAAAGTGTTAACATATTACCCATCAGCAGTCCGCCGTTGCTACCGCCCATCGCCCCGAGATGATTGGGGGAGGTCACCCCTCGGCGAACGAGGTCATCCGCCACCGCTGCAAAATCCTCGTAGGCCCGATGGCGCTTTTCCTTCAGTGCCGCTTGATGCCATTGCGGGCCGAACTCCCCGCCCCCGCGAATATTGGCAACGACATACACTCCACCGCGCTCTAACCAGGCGGCTCCTGTCAATGCCTGATAGCTCGGCGTCAAGGCGATCTCGAATCCGCCGTAACCGTAGAGCAACGTCGGGTTGGTCCCATCGAACTTCAGACCGCGACGAGAGACTTGAAAATACGGGATTTTCGTGCCGTCCTTCGACGTCGCTTCATGTTGACTGATCTCCAGACCCTCCGAATTGAAAAACTTGGGGCCTGATTTCAACATTTCGAGTCCCGGGTTCCCGATCGTCCCCATCGCCAGGTTGTTTGGGGTCAGATAGTTTGATGACGTCAGGAAATAATCATCCGACTCGTCGTCATCGACGGCGCTGGCACTGACACTGCTGAAAGGTGCTGCTCCGGGAAGCTCTTCTCTCGCCCACTCATCGGTACCAGGTTTGAGAACATACAGTTTGTTCACCACGTTATCGAGTTCATTCAGAATGAAATAGTTCTTTGTGGCGGAGACACCAGCCAGCGACTTTTTGTCTGTCGGCGTAAAAAGAACTCGTAGATCGCGCTTTCCTGACAGATAATCATCAAACCGTGAAGCTAACAACGATCCGGCGGGATATGTATGTTCACCGACTTTCCAAGGCGACCGCAGCGTGATCAGCAACCAATCTCGATGGATATCCACCTCCGCATCGTCCGGTTTCTCGATCCGAACGAATTGACCATTCCGTCGAACGAAAATTTCATTGGTGTAAAATGTGATCGCCCGTGATGCGAACTCTCGCTCATAGCCGGGTGTGAGGTCCCAGAAGGCACCGGCAGCCACATCGGTCTCTTGACCTTGGAAAACCAGCGTCGCTTCACTCAAGGGCGTCCCCCGCTTCCACTCCTTCGTCACTCGCGGATAGCCCGATTGGGTCAGCGAACCCGGACCAAAGTCCGTGCCCACGTACAGAGTGTTTTCGTCTTTCCACGAGACGCGACTCTTCGCCTCCGGTAAAGTGAAACCGTCCTTGACAAAACTCTTGGTGATGACGTCAAACTCCCGCGTGACCGTGGCATCGGCACCGCCCCGAGAGAGCAGTATCAGACATCGTTCTTTCCGAGGTTTCAGGAAAACGGCACCTTTCCAAACCCAGTTCTCTTTCTCCTGACTTGCCAACTCATCCAGGTCGAGAACGGTCTCCCACTTCGGTTCTGGTTTGCGATACTCTTCCAACGTCGTGCGGCGCCAAAGCCCTCGCTTGTTCTTTTCGTCGCGCCAGAAGTTGTAGTAGTAGGTACCTTGTTTCGAGATAAAGGGGATGCGGTCTTTGGAATCGAGGATCTTCAGGAGACGATCGTAGAGTTGCTTGAACTCCTCGGATTCGGCCAGCTCTGCCGTGCTGATGGCGTTGCGCGCTTTGACCCACTCCAGAGCTTTTTTGCCCGAAATGTCTTCGAGCCAAAGGAACGGATCGTCGGTATCCTCAGCCGCTGGCACCATTCCCATCATCCCCAAAGCAATGACCCATGCCGCCACGCTGAATCGCCCCATATCCGACCTCCGGGAACCTGGCCTGTTGCGCCGATCACAGGTGACACATTGAGCAGCTTACACGTCAACGGGTCGATCAACCAGCCGTGCCGCCGCCGGACTTTTTCATCGAAACGGCTCGTGAGCGATCGGCGAGCTACTGGGGCCCGCCCGAGTCAAAACCCATTTGCCGGCACCGATCAACAAACGGAAAGGGTGGGGAGTTTGAGGCGAATTGGGCGAGTCGGACCGGATCGAGACCCATTTTCGCGTTTCAAGTGGTGGGGGAACCGACAATCGTCGCAGGGTCGGCATTTTTTCATGGATTGTGAAAAATCTGCTCTCCATTTGTAAGAAGGGATATGGTAGAGTGCCGACGCGATCGCGACGGGGAGCCGGTTGTGAGGCATGCAACTCGGCCCCGAGGCGATGCCCGGGCAAGGAGGTCCGGTCGTGGCACGACCTTGGCGTTTGCGCCACAAGCTGCTGCTTGGATTGGGCCTGGTACTGGCAATCCTTGGCACATTGCTGGCCGGCTCGCTGTTGGGGCTGCGCTCGTATATCGACACGACCAAGACCACCGACAGCAAACTGTCAGAGTTGCAGTTCGTCGAAGAACTCCGCAGCGCGATCACGCAACTGGTGGCCCCGGGTGGCACTCGCGCCAACGAGAAGCTGCGACTGGAACAACGTTTGGCCGATGTCCGCGATCGCCTCGACGCCTATCAGCGTCAACATTCGGAGACGGTTCGACGGCGACGCGATCCCGATGGTGGCCAGCACGAGCGTGACCTGATTGATGATTTGGCGCGGTTTTGCCAACAGTTCCAAGCCGCGCTCGACAACGCCGCCCAGGCGACCCTCGCGGATAATCCCTGGGACGGCCTTTCGGATCACCCGGAAGTGAAGTTGGCGCATGGCAAGTTGATGCAGGCCGCCGACGAACTCCGAAAAGCGACTTACGACGACGTGTACCACCGCATCACCATCGCCAAGTCGCACCAACGGCGGAGTGTGATCGTGGTGACGATTTGTGCGAGTGCGGCTCTGCTGCTCTTGGGAGGCATCCTGTATTTCTTTTACGGCTGGGTGCTCCATCCGATTCGCTGCTTGCAACAAGGGGTGCGTCAGGTCGCGGACGATGGGCCTTATCAACCGATCAATTTGCGAACGGGCGATGAATTGGAAGAGTTGGCCAACGCCTTCGACGAGATGGCGGCTCGCATCAAAGCCCAGCATGCGGACCTGATCCGTCAAGTCAACGAGCGAAGTCGGCAACTAGTGCGGTCGGAACGTCTGGTCAGCGTGGGTTTTTTAGCGGCTGGTGTCGCCCATGAAATCAATAACCCCCTGGCGAGCATCGCATTTTGTGCCGAGGGACTGCTGCGACGTCTGCCCGATCTGGCGTGGCGTTATCCGGAAGAAGGGGAGACGATCCAGCGTTACTTGGGGATGATTCAAGCCGAAGCTTTTCGGTGCAAGGAGATCACGCAGAACTTGCTCGAATTCAGCCGAGTTGGCGAACGACGGCGGGAATGGGTCGATCTGACGCAATTGGTTCAGAGCGTGCTGGAGATGGCACAATTGTTGCCGACCAGTCGGGGGAAACACATCGTCTTTCGTCCCGAGGCCGCACCGCGTGCCTTGCTGAACAGCCAAGACATCAAATCGGTGGTGTTGAATTTGGTTGTGAACGCGCTGGACAGCATGGATGAAGGGGGCACGCTGACGATCGACCTGCGGGCGGTAGGGAAGACGGTGGAGTTGACCTTCACCGACACAGGCTGCGGTATGGAACCGGAGGTGTTGGAGAACATTTTCGAGCCGTTTTTCACGCGGAGTCGGACCGGCCGCGGCACGGGGCTGGGGTTGTTCATCAGCCATCAGATCATCGTGCAGCACGAAGGCAGCATCGAGGCATCCAGCGAGGGGACGGGTCGGGGGAGTGTCTTTGTGGTTCGCCTGCCGCTCCAGCCGGTGGCTGCGGTGCCGATCCCCACCGAGACTCGGCAGGCGGCTTGAGGAGCGTGTTACCAGTTGGGGTCTTGAGCGACATGATGACGCCGAATGCTTTTCCACGTCAGGGGGGACGAGACCGCATGGGGAGCCGACGCTGCTTGCGTGTGCTGGTCGTGGACGACGAGCAGAATTTGCGCGATCTGCTTCGCTCGGAATTGACCAGCCGCGGGCATGAAGTCACCACCTGTTCCAGTGGTCGCGAGGCCCTCCGAGTTGTGGAAAAGATCACCTTCGATGCAGCGATTCTCGACCTCAAGATGCCGGGGATGACGGGCATCGAACTGTTACAACACCTCAAACACTTGTCGCCGGACACCGAAGCGATCATCCAAACCGGCTACGCCACACAGGAAACCGCCATCGAGGCGTTGCGGCTCGGCGCTTTCGATTACATCACGAAGCCCTGCCAACTCGACGAGATCGAAGCGATTCTGAGTCGCATCGCCGAAAAGCGAGAACTGACGAACAAGACCATCGCGTTGCAGACGCGAGTGCAAGCGGCCGAGGGGCACGCCACCTTGGTCGGCAACTCGCCAGCCATGCAGGCGGTGCATCGGTTGATCGCGACGGTCGCCCCGACCGATTCCACGGTGCTGATTCTGGGCGAAACCGGCACGGGCAAGGAACTGGTGGCTCGGACGATTTTCGAGCAAAGCCCTCGCCGCGACATGACCTTTGTCCCGGTCAATTGCGGGGCCTTGTCGGAAAACCTCGTGGAGAGCGAACTGTTCGGCCACCGCAAACACGCCTTCACGGGGGCCGAGCGAGATCACAAAGGATTGTTTGAGGTCGCCAACGGTGGCACGCTCTTTCTGGACGAACTGGGAGAACTGAAAGCGCCCATCCAAGTCAAGTTGCTGCGGTTCCTCGAATCGGGCGAGATTCGACGGGTTGGCGACAACGAGCCGACTCATGCCGATGTCCGGGTCCTGTGTGCGACCAACCGGGATTTGTGGGCGATGGTGCAACGAGATGAATTTCGGGAAGATCTGTACTACCGGGTCAACACTTTCGAGATTCGCTTGCCGCCCCTCCGCGAACGTCGCAGTGATATTCCCGAGTTGGCCCTGAATCTGTTGACGCGAGCGGCGCGGAAGCCGATGGATCACGTCCGACCGCTGTTGGGTTCGTCGGTGATCGATGCCCTGACCCACTACGACTGGCCGGGCAACGTTCGCGAGTTGGCCAACGCGATGGAGTATGCATGGATCGTGTCCGGTGGGCAGTCGTTGCAACCGGAACATCTCCCCGCGCACATTCGTGCCGGCCGCGCGACCCCCGTCAGCGCTTTGGCGTCGCGTGTCCCGACGACCGCCAGCCCCGCACCGACGCCATCGCATGCGACGCCCCTGGGAGGATCGCTCGCCGAAGTTGAAATGCAACACATCCTCCGCGTGTTGGAGAAGCACCACGGGCACAAAGCCAGTGCCGCCGCCGAACTCGGGATCAGCCTGAAAACGCTTTATAACAAACTCAATCGGTACGAAGAGGAACATCGTGCTGCCGGCTGATCGCCGCAGCCTGCTGCCCCTCGCCGAAGGACCCACCACATGTTCCGCCGCTTGGGCCAATTCACGGTCCGTCATCCGTGGCTCACTTGCAGCGTTTGGCTGGCCTTGGCGGCCATCTTGACAGCCGTCGCCCCGGATTGGCAGCAGCACAGCCTGGATGACGATATCCGCTTCCTGCCGCGTCATTTCTCGGTCTCTCGTGGCTATGAATTGCTCGCGGAGGCTTTTCCCAAAGACCTTTTCGCCAGCCGAGTGTTGCTGGCGCTGGAGCGACCCGAGAGTCCGCTGACCGAAGGGGACTACCGACTGGTCGATGAGATCGTCGCGGAGGTCAAGCAGTTGGCCCAGGAAGAGGCTGCCTTGAAAATCACTCATGTCGCCTCGTACCGCGAGCCGATGATCGGACCCCGATTCACCAGTGCGGACCGACACTGCACCTTGATTCAAATCTCGCTCGCGACTCCCTACCTGGCCCTGCAGACGCAAACGACGGTGGATCGCATCGAGGCTTTGGTCCGGCCTCTGGTCGAAGAGGGGGCGGCGAGCGGCTTGCATCTGTTCGTGACGGGACCCGCCGCGTTGGGACGCGATCTGGTACGGGCGACGGCGCGAAGCTTGGAGCAAACGACCTGGGCCACCATCGCATTGGTCATTGTCATTCTTTTACTGGTTTATCGGTCGCCCCTGTTAGCACTGATACCGCTGACGACGATTGGCGTGGCCACCTGGGTCGCTCTGCAAGTTTTGGCATTGATCGCCCTGATCCCCGGGGTGCATCTGGTCAACGTCAGCCAAGTTTTCACCATCGTCATTCTGTTCGGAGCGGGGACGGATTACTGCTTGTTCCTTATCAGTCGGTACCGCGAAGAGCTGGAGGCCGGCGCCCCCATCGGTATCGGTCTGACGCGTGCCGTGGAACAGGTGGGAGGGGCCATCTCCGCCAGTGCCGGAACGGTGATGGTCGGTTTGGGAATGATGGTCTGGGCGGAGTTCGGCAAGATTCGTCACGCGGGACCGGTGATCGCCGTGGCTTTGGTCATTGGTCTGGCGGCATCACTCACCTTGACACCCGCACTGCTCAGCTTGGCTCAGGAGTGGGCGTTCTGGCCCCGACGTCTTCGGATCGGGACACCACGTCCCGAATCGCGGACTCTTTGGGAGCGCCTCAGCCGACTCGTCGCCCGTCGGCCCATCCTCACGTGGAGCGTCTCCCTCGTGGTGTTGCTTCCCCTGGCCCTGATCGGCAGCCAAATCGCCCCGACGTTCAAACCTACCGGCGACCTGGGGCCCTACTCCCCCAGTGTTCAAGGGCTGGAAATGATCCAACGCCGCTTTCCTCCTGGGGAGACAGGTCCCATCACAATCCTGCTGGTCGCGCCGAACGAGTTCCAGTCATTGCACGGGCGGGAAACCATCGAATCCCTTTCCCGCGGACTCGGCTACATCGAGAACGTGGCGGAAGTCCGAAGCCTCACCCAGCCGCTCGGCAAACCCCTGCCCAAGTTTGACGACCGCGCGACGGTTTCATCCCGTCATCGACTGTCGGAAGCTCTCGGTCATCTACGCCGCGAAATGAACGATCTGCTGAGCCGCTCCCTGCAACGGGCCAACGATGTCTATCTGTCTCGAATTCGCCGGGGTGAGCAAATCCAGTATGTGGCTCGGATCGATGTCGTCTTGTCAACCGACCCCTTCGCTCCGACGAGCATCCACACTTTGGGCACCATCGAAGCCTTTTTGCGGATGCAGGTGCCCGCTGACTGGGAGTGGGAATTTTATGGCGTCACGGTCCACACCCGCGACATGGCCGAGTTGATCGCTCAGGATCAGCAGCGCGTCAACTTGCTGGTGGTCGCCGGAGTTTTATTGATCTTACTGGTTGTGGTGCGGTCGATTTGGCTGGCGCTGTACTTGCTCGGAACGGTCATGCTCAGTTATTACGCTGCTCTCGGTGCGACGGCGTTGCTGGCGATGGTCTGGGCGGGTCGGCCGTTGGGCGAAATCGAGTGGCGCGTTCCATTCTTCCTGTTCACCATCTTGATTGCCGTCGGCGAAGATTACAACATCCTAATGGTGAGTCGGGCGTTGCAGGAACGGCGACGCTATGGACCCATCGAGGGGCTTCGCCGCGGACTGGCTCGAACCGGGGGGACGATCACGGCGTGCGGGATCATCATGGCCGGCACCTTCGCCACCCTCATGCTCGGCGACCTGTGGACACTGACTCAGATCGGTTTCGCCCTGAGCGTTGGTGTGTTGATGGACACAATGATCGTTCGGCCGTTTCTGGTCCCCGCGATGCTGCTTCTCGTCTGGCGGGACGCAGCACCACAACCGACGCACCTGCGCCCTTTATCCCGCAGCATCGGGGAGGCAGACGCCACGCAGGACAGACCCGCTCGCAGCATCTCCCATCGAACTCGCGGAGGCTGCATCCCATCAAGCGGGGATGAGAGGCGGCTACGCTTGGGGAGTTGAACCGGAACCAGCCGCCGACGCCTGTGCAAATTTGATGGCCAATTGCGACTTCTTCCGGTTGGCTTTGTTTGGATGGATCACCCGACGGGCCGCTGCCATGTCTAGTCGCTTGACGGCTTTTTTGAAGGCCTCGGCCGTCGCCGGGGCATCTCCTGACTTCTTGGCCGTCAGAAAGGCTTTAATCGCTTCTTTGATCGACTTTTTGTAGGCGCGATTATAGCGGCGGCGCTTTTCGTACTGCCGCATCCGCTTCTTGGCACTTTTCGTGTGAGGCATGAATCAATTCCCGCAAAACGTCCTTTGAATTCGGAAGAAGTTTGGTTTTATCAACAACGGTTCACCCCAGGACGCCGACTTTCAGGCGTACAAATCGCAGCGGCTCGACGCCGGCGGCTTTCAAGACCTGACCGACGGTCTTGCTGTCGTCTTTGACGAACGGCTGCTCGACCAACACGTTTTCCTTGAACCACGCATTCAGCTTCCCCTCAATGATTTTGTCGAGGATATTCGCTGGTTTGTTCGCGTTTTTCGGATCGGCGCTGACCTGCGCTTTGGCGACTTCGCGCTCCTGAGCCAAGACGCTCTCCGGCACTTCCTCGCGACGGACGGCCGTGGGCGTCGGGACGACGGCGGTAATATGCATGCAGACATCGCGGAGGAGTTGGCGATCCGCCGGTCCGCTCACTTGCAGCAATACCCCGACCGAGCCATCGTGATGAACATATTCGCCCAACGAGCCGGTCAGCCGTACAAAACGAGCGACTTTCATGTTCTCGCGGATCAGGCCGATCGCCTCGGCGATTCGATCGTTCACGGTCTTGCCCGGAGCATAAGCCTGGGTCAACAATTGCTCGACCGACTCAGGGTTGTGTTCGGCGATGTGCCGAGCCAAATCATTGGCGAGCGCGATGAAGTGTTCGCTTTTGACGACCATGGGGGTTTCGCAGCGGACCTCGACGATGGCGCCGATCTGCCGGGCTGCGTCGACGAAGGTGCCGATGCGGCCTTCGGCGGCCTCGCGGTCGGCCCTTTTGATTTGGGCCCTGGCGTTCCGCTCGCGGAGGATCTGCACGGCTTTTTCCATGTCGCCAGCCGCCTCGGTCAATGCCGACTTGCACTCCATCATCGGCAAATTGGTCATGTCGCGCAGCTTCTTGACGGCTTCCGCGCTGACAGCACTCATGG
>CAKZUU010000314.1 GCA_937922175.1 uncultured Gemmataceae bacterium | reverse complement strand
ATCGGGGCATGCAACGCTCGCCGAAGTAGACGAACACGCTCGTGCGCTTGCCGAAGTTCGTCCCGACTCAACGACTGTTGGCCGAAACGCTGGCGGTAGTATAATTCGACATTCTTGGCCGTTAATTCGATGATCTCCTGGATCCGGGCGCGATTCGCCCATTGGGTCGCCAGATCGTCGATCAATTCGCGCGGGGTCTGGCTGGGTCGGGGTTTCACCCCGTGACGCGCCAGCAGACGCAAGGTCTCGGCATAAAATCGTGCCACCGGGGGTGGAGCAAACCACCAGCCGCTGCGCACCAGTCGCCGTCGCAGCCAGCGAAAGCCCATGACGCCGGCGAGCAAAACCACAGCCACCGACAGACTAACGGCGATTCGTAAGCGGAATCCTTGGCGCGTGCTCGCGGTCAAATCGCGCTGGAACGTTAGCCAAGCGACCCGAGCCGCCTTGCCGACATCGCTAAAAAACTCATTGCGATTTTCAGGTGTGAAGCCCACGATCAGATTGCGGTACCACTTCTTCGGGTCCAGGTCGAATCCGAAGAATCGGCTGCTGGCCGCGCTCGCCTCCTCCGCCGCTTCGGAAGGGGTCGGATCCAGCGTCAACCAATGCCAACTCTCCTCGCCGTGGTGCATCCCATGCGGAGGGGGCGGCTGCCGGATGTAAACCAACGCCTCCGCCCAAGTATGAGCATGGCATTGACGCACGGCATAGGTCCCGTCACCATAACTGTCCGCTCCACGGAATCCAGTAACAACTTGGCAAGGTATTTGCAAAGATCGCAACATGAGCGCCAGCGCCGAAGCGAAGCGATTGCAATGTCCTGACCGCGTATAGAACAAAAAATCCACCGTCGGATCGACGGTCGGATCACGACGTTCCAGGTTCAGCGAATACGTGTACTCACCGGATGTGGACAAGAATTCTTCCAGCGCCTTGGCCACCTCGAGGTAGTAGATCGGGTTGATGGTGCCTTCGTCGGTGCGTTCGTCAACAACGGCGTTGGGGAGTCGCCCCTCGGAGACCAAACGACGAATGAGCGATTCTGTAAAAGTCGTCAGTTCAGGCAGAGCCGGCGGACGTCGCAATTCGACCAGACATGACGTCAACTCGACCGGATGGCTGATGATCGGGGCCGGCGGCGGAACGGTGACTTGCCAGTACCTCGTTTTCCCCGGCACGATTTTCTCGCGGATCCGGAGCGTGCCTTCCAGGTCGACGGACCAGGCACCGAACCGCCCGTCCGGATACAACGTGACCACGGGGAGGGCATTGCCATAGCGATAGACCGGATCAGAGACGACCGGTGCCGGACCTAATGAGCCTCGGACGAAAAAGGTTAAATAATACTGGTCGGACCGTCCAAAATCGGGTAGAGTCACCTCGCGTGGAACATCGGCTGTGGCCACTGCGCGGGGTTGCTGAGGTGTTGAGGAGCCTTTGGGAGTTCGCTGCCATTCTCCCCGATCATAATGACGGAAAACCTGGCCCCGCCAACGCTGGTCGGCGGGCAAATCGACTTTGGGCGTCCCATCGCGGTAAGCCGCACGTACTTCGAGCACCACCTCATTATCCAAGCTCAGCGAGCCTGTCCGGTGCAGATCGAGTTTGGCTTCTTCGGAACTGCCGCTTTCGAGTTTGCTCTCGGCCGTCGGTATCTGCCAGGTTGCTTGCGATCGGGGCAGGGTAAGAAAACCCACCAGCGTCACCATCAAAACGGGTCCCAACCACGACACTAACTGGGGCCAGCCGGGCAGCTTGAGGAGCCCGCCGCCCGAGGTCCCGTTGGATGCTTCTCGGTAGAGAAAGAACAACGACAAGCTCCAAAGGGCCGAACCGACGTACAGCAACAACAACAGTCCAAAAATACCGTCGTCCGTCATGGCACAACCGAGACCCACGCAGGCCAGCGCGATCAGGTGCAACCCCCAGAAGTCGGCAGGCGACTTCGGCCGCAATAGTTTCGCGGGGATGAGAACGAGCAATACCGGACCCAACAGCGGGACAAGGCTCGTCGGCCAAGGCATGGATGCCAGCGTACCCCCTGTCGCCGTTCGAAGTGACTCGCGAATGAACCAGATGCCAATGGCGATGGCGATCACGGTGCCGAGAAAATTCGCCGTCGGAATCGACAACGTCCAACGTCGTTCGAGGCGGTAAGCGACTACGATCAAAACGGCCACGATCAGCGTGATGAACGGGATCGCAGGCACCAGATCGCGCAAGGACCAACTCAGAGCGGCGGAACTCAGTGACAAGGTCAAATAAACGGACTTGACGAAATTCTTTTCGAGGCGATCCCGTGGGTTGGTCAGCGTTGCCGTCATCGTCGCCCTCCAGGAGAGGTGGCGCTGGACGAAAAACTGCTGGGAGGGTCATAAAACTCCGCCGACGAGTCCGGCGTCAAAACGGTGATTGACCGGTTCCAGGCTGCGGACAATCGGCCTGCCAACGGTGTGGCACGCCGGGGTGTGATCAGCAACACAGGTGCTTCAGGAACCCATTCCTGGGCGACGGCGCGATGCAGTCCCGCTGCGTCGATTCGCGACGTTCCTGACACCAAGGCCAACTGGCGCAGCATGGTCAGCGCTCGATCCCGCGAACAAAACCCGCCGACAGCCTCTGGAGATGGCCCAGCAATCGCCAGCATCAGATACTCCGAGCTTTGCCGACTCCACTCCCAAACGATCGTGGCGGTCAAGCTGATCGCCGCCTCGAACGATCCATCAGGGAGACTCGGGTCTGCCTGCCAAGGCTCGAGGACGACGATCAGGTTTTGGCCGGTGTCCTCCTCGAATTCACGGACCATTCGTTGATTTCGCCTCGCCGACGTTCGCCAATGAATCCATCGCGGATTGTCTCCCAGACGAAAAAGTCGCAAACCATGCAAGTCATCTTGGTGGATCATCGACGGACGTGCGAGTCGGTGAAGCCGGCGGTCGCCGCGAATGATGCGTTGCAGCCAGTGGCGGAATCGTTCCATCTGTAACCGTCCCAGCGCCGGCAGGACGACGACCTCCTCGTCGTCGCCGATCGAACATACACTTCGGGCGAATCCAAAGGGATAAGTGCTCGCCGCACGCAATCGCTCCAAGACGTATCGCCCACGCCGGGGCAGTGTCACCCCGGCTCGCACAACGACACTGTTCCTTGCCGCCAACCACGGGATAAACCATTGCTGGATGTGGTTCGGTCCGGCATCGAGGACTTGCAACCCCCGGGCCGGGAACAGACGTCGATTCGCAACCTCCACCTCCCAAACTGACTCGACGCCCGCAAAGATCGGTCCCGTCCAACGACGTCG
>CAKZUU010000313.1 GCA_937922175.1 uncultured Gemmataceae bacterium | reverse complement strand
GCCAACAAATCGTTGATCCAGAGGCGCGGAGGAGACAGAGGGATCGTGTGTCCGGTGCTCATGGATCCACCTTCTACCGTTTCGCGCGGGGCAAGAGCAAGGGCAACTCGGGCGCATCAAATCGCGAAGCCACTACCGGCTCGGCTACAATTTCGTCGTGATCCCCAGAGAAAAGGCGCGATGCCCGTCGGATCGAGACTTCGGCCTGCCGGCGCGATAGGGTGAACTCCATGTCGAATCCGTACTTGGCAATCCAAGTCGTCATGATGCCAAAGGACACCAATCCGCACGGCACGATTTTCGGAGGGGTGATTTTATCTTACTTGGATCAAGCAGGGGCAATCGGCGCGGTACACGAGGTCGTCAAAGCGGGGGGTGAGTTTCCCACCCTCGTGACAGTGGCGATCAACCGTGTCGAGTTCAAGCAGCCGGTCATGGTGGGGGACGTGGTCCGCTTTCTCACGCGACTGGTGCGCTTCGGTCGGACGTCGGTCACGATGGACGTGGTTGTCGAAGCAGAGAGAGGGCCTGAAGTCTTGCCAGTGACCGAGGCGGAGATCGTCTACGTGGCGGTCGATCCAGCCTCACCGCAGCGGCGACCAAAACCGCTCTTTGGCCCATCGGCCGATCATTCGGGAAAATCGGTTTGAAATCCACCGGCCGAATTCCCAAACTGAGAGAAGCCGAAGCAGCAATTGAAATTCCGGGTAGCCCTGCATCTGAGCCATCATGTCATTTACCGCCGCACACTTGTATTTTGAAGAGCTCGAGGTGGGCAAGGAGTGGCTCTCGGCGGGTCGGACGATTACCGAGGCCGACATCGTGAATTTCGCCGGGCTCAGCGGAGATTTCAATCCGATCCACGTGGACCATCATTTTGCGTCGCAATCGCCCTTCCGCCGACCGATCGCGCACGGCATGCTCGTCTTTGCCGTCGCCAGCGGACTCGGGGTCTACTGCCCACCGGTCCGAACCCTGGCATTCTTGGGTGTTCGAGAATGGCACTTCCGCGGTCCGGTCTTCCCAGGTGACACCATTCGCATTCGGGGTAAGGTGATGGAGAAGACGATCCGCGGCCGGGGCCGACGGGGCGAAATCGTCTGGTTTCGACAAATCCTGAATCAAGAAGATCGCATCGTCCAAGAGGGCACGTTGATCACTCTGGTCGAGGCACGAGGTCCACATCGTCAAGGGCCCTCGTCGACGGAGTTAGAAGAATGATGTTGGTGTTATTCCTTTGAACCTCGAAATGGCCTGGTTTGTCGGCCACGTTCCTTTCAAGCCAACTTTTCGACCATGAGGCTCGTCCATATTCACGACGAAAACAATAAAGTCACTCATTGGGGCAAGACGGCACGTTGCCCGCGCCCCAGGGAATTTGCCATGTCCTCACGTCCGCGACCGATGATCTGCCGTCCTGTAGTGGAGCCTCTCGAGAGCCGCGATGCGCCGGCGCGACTGGTCGTTTTAAGCGAACCCACGTTGACCCCAACTGGTGCCGTCGCTGCTTCGATGCAGATCGCCCCCTTCCCCTTGGGTTATGGCCTCGAATGGTCGGGCCAGGTCCAAGTGACGGCCCCGCAAGGGTCGGCAACCGGCACCTTCCATCCCGGCGCGTTCACTTGGGAGGGAATCCTTGAGGTGGCTGTTGAACCGGAGGTTGGCGAAACGCTCGGCACACCTGTCTCGGTCTTCGTCTCGTCGGGTGGAACCATCGGATGGGACCTCGACCCGAAAACAGCCAGCGGGCCGAGCACTAGCCAAGTTCGTCTCGGAGCAGGAATTGAGGGACAAGCTCCCTGGTTCGACCTGATAGGAGGCCAAAGCGATCCCGACGGCTCGACGACCGGGTCGCAAGCTCAATCGGATAGTGCCTATGTCGAAATCGCCACATCGATTGGCGACACCATCCGGATCGGAGTAACCTCGGCCGGTCAAAGCGACTCGTGGGTTTTGAACGCCAACACGATTCGAGGAAAAGTCTCCAGCGAGTTGGGCGTCGGATTCTACCTGCCGCCGGATCTCGTCGCCGGCCCGATCACTTGGAATCGAGATGGCACGGTCGGGTTGCAATACGAAGTTCGTTTCCGCGATCTCGATCCGACGACGGAATTGCAAAACGAGTTGATCTGGTTGAATGACAACGATGCACCGGTAAGTGATCCGATTCCCGTTGTCCTTCCCCAACGAACCCGCGGGGAACACGAGCTGCGTGTCGTCCTCGGTCCTCCGCCTTTGGGTGCCCGCAAATTGGCTTTCAGCGTCAATAGCGATGGCTTCGTCGATGAACAGGATCTCGGCAACAACTGGTCCGAATCGGTTTTTGTCCACGATGTCGCAATTACAGGGGCGACTTTCGACGGCGACAGCCGACCCGATGTGATCGGTAGGTTTTTCTCCGGCGTGTCGGTGCCGGGGCAACATTACCTCATCCGCATCTCTTCGGACTTGGCCACATTCGTACGTGACGCCCGACAGATCATTGCCCGACTGGGACCGAACATCCTGTCCGTGAAGCCGGCAGTCTCTGGACCAACTTGGGATGGCCTGACGTATCGAACCGCAGTCCACGATCCGGGTCGATTGATCGGCGATACTCAACTGACCGTCCATGTCATGGCCGGCGGGCGCTCCCTGGCCCAAACCTCGGTTTTGATCGACGTCGAGCCGATGCCAACCTGGATTCGCGCCCAGCGTTTATGGTCGGCTCAATTCGTCGCGGCGACGCAAAGCTACACCTTCTCTGGGCCGATCCTCGATCTCTCGGTGGCTTCTCTGGTCAATCCTGTCCGGCGATGGGTCGGATTGCCCGCATCTCATCGGTTGCAGGTGACGGCGAATTTGCAGGTCGCGGCCGGTCTCGACCCCACACGAAGCGATCTGCTGACGGTGAGCGGCAGCGGTCGGGCGGTCGGCATCTACCACAACCGTTTGCTTTTCGAGGTGAACGGCCCCTTGAATATCGCTCCCTTCGACCTGCAGTGGAACCTCGACCCGCGAACCTTGGTTTTGTCGTCGGCTCAAGTCACCTTGAATTATTCGGGTCAGAGTTCGCTGAGTCATCTCTTCGGCACGGAACCGCGTTCCTCGGAGATGTTTCGATTGACGCCGACGATCAACGCCGTCGTCGATTATTCCGCTGCCATGAGTGTTTCGCTCTGGTCCGAGGGGAGAATCACTCCCGAATCGTCGACCCTCTCGTTCGACTATCGAGGAGCTCTCAGCGGAGACCTCGGCCTGGTTCTGCCTCTGGGTCCAACCCTCAGCCATGCTCTTCAAAGGCTGCGGGGTCTGGTCGGTGTGCCGAGCCCCATCCTGCACCAAATTCAAGCCGATCTGACGGGGACCCGCCGGTTGCCGACCTTGCAAATCTTTTCTCCTCTCGCTGGTCGACTCGATTCGGCGCGATCGGTCCGTGTCAGTGGTTATGGACGAAGCCCTCGGCTGCTGCCTTTGATGCAAAACTCACTGATTCAATTCAGCCCGAACATCAGTTACTCGCTGGTGTGGGAGGGCGGATCATTTGTTGAGCCGGCCGCGGAACAATTGAACCGCCTCTTTGCGTTGGAGAGGCGAGCTTGAGGCGATCAAAGGTCGAGGGCGAGTCGCTGATGCCTTCGGGCCGACGTGTCACCAATCGGGTGCCGATGGAATATAATTTCGGTTCCGCTACGCAGATGAGGGCCGAATGAAAGAATTCCACGTGTGTGGTCTGGGCAATGCGATCGTGGATATATTCGTCGAGGTCAGCGACGAAGAGTTTGCTGATTTAGGTTTCGATCGGGGCAGCATGCGTTTGGTCGATGCCGAAGAGCAACGGCGGCTGTTGGGAAAGTTTCGGGACCGGCAACCGCGACTGGTGAGTGGCGGCAGCGTCGCGAATTCGGTCATCGCGTTATCACAACTTGGAGGCGAGGCGGCGTTTATCGGATGTGTTGGAGACGATCGTTACGGGCTGTTCTACGAAAACGAATTTGAAGCCTTGGGAATCGACATGGGCAATCCCGTGGTTGTCGGAGAGACGACCGGGACCTGTGTTTGCCTGATTACTCC
>CAKZUU010000312.1 GCA_937922175.1 uncultured Gemmataceae bacterium | reverse complement strand
TGCGAACCGCTGGACCGTCCTGCGAACTGCCCGCAACAACAAGAATCAGGCCATCCGTGCGACTTCCGACGTGGTTCCGAATGCCATCGAAGCCACAGGTCAAAGGGCTTTCGTCCAACAACTGCCGGAGTTGAAGGGCGACCGTCTGCGTCAAGCCAGTGGGGTTGCCGACTAAAAGGACTCTCTGGGCTGAAACCATGACGATCTCCCCCTCGACATTGTTTCCACCGCCTCGATCTTCAGACCCATCGCCGACGCAGGTCGCCCGATGCTGTTTCGTCGCAGAAACACTTTGAGCAACAAAACTGTAAATCACCGGAAACGTGTGTCAAATCGGTGATACCGCAGCGGTGGAAAAATTGCCAAATTTTCTCCAGATGACGGTTCACGCCGTTCTTTCGATTTCTGCTTTTCTTTGCGTGACATCGAAAGGCAATGCGGATTTGGGAGCAAATTCGTGCGACGACGGCAGAGAGGATCCGACGCTGTTCGGCGGTGGCTGCAACGGTGTCTATCAGTTGTTCTTGGGATGAATGGTGGGGGAGAACGGCTCATGCCGTCAATCTCTGAAAGGTCGATAGAACCGGACCTATCAGGTCGCACCATTTGTTGTGCTCGCAAGAAATGATTTTCCGCCTTGGCGCGGTGACGCCGATAACAACGATCGAATCGGGCTTCATCGTGGTTTGGGTCGAACGAACTCACACGAATCGTCGGATTGTGACGAGGCTATAAGGGGGATTCGATGTATCGGATAATGCTGATCTACGGAGTTGTGTTATTTGGAGTGGCGACCGCCGACGCCCAAATCCGAGAATTGCCGCCGTCGGGGGAACCGGAAGCCGTGATGCCCGGCGCGAAATTGCTTAGAGGGACAAATCGGTCTGAACTACCCTCGGTACCTTGGGAGACCGACGAACTAACGCCGGTTCCCGTCGCCCCGAGCGATGCGACGACGCCGGCGAGCTCATCGGGTAGCGGATCGAGTCAGCCGGTCACGAAAGAATCGGTTCAAGCGACTGCCGCACCCGTGCTCTTCGAACTTGCCGGGCCCGACGACGTTCGCAGGAAAGTGCCGCCGACGCGACCGGTGCCTCGACCGGGCAACTTCGCGATTCCGCCCGATCATCGCGGGTATTACTCCGTAGCCGATGTGTTTCGCCGGGAGTTTCGGGACAAGCCTCCGCGTACCCCGATCCCGGCCTTCAGTTTAATTCCCATCTCGTTTTTTGATGTCGATTACCGCTATCGCGATGATCCCGCGAATACAGATCACGACTGGCTCGACTTTCTGAAACGAATTCGTCTGGGAGACCATTGGCTCTTCTCGACCGGCGGCGAATTCCGCTATCGACTGATGGACGAGGCGCCAGCGAGGCTCACGGCCGTCAACGACAACTATCATCTGCTTCGAACCAGGGTGTATGGGGATTTGTGGTACCGGGATCGCTTGCGATTCTACTTGGAGTTTCACGACAATCATTCGTTCGGCAACGACTTGCCTCCGCGCCCCATCGACATCAACCCGACGGACTTCCTGAATCTTTTCGCCGACATTAAAGTGCTCGAGCGGTTTGGGGCACCGGGGTATGTGCGGATCGGTCGGCAGGAGTTGCTCTACGGTTCGCAGAGACTGATTTCGACCTTGGATTGGGCCACCACGCGGAGAACGTTTCAAGGCGTGAAAGCGTTTTGGCAGAGGGAGAAGTGGGACCTGGATCTGTTCTGGGTCAAGCCGGTGCCAGCCGACCCGAATTTGTTGGATTGGTGGGACCTGGATCAAAACTTTTTCGGCCTGTGGGCTACCTACAAGCCGAAGAAGGGGACCGTGCGCGACTTTTACGTTTTGAATCTGCATCAGAATCGCCCGGTGGCGACGGGACCGCAGGGGACGGGTGGCTTCTATTACACAACCTATGGCACCCGCTGGGCCGGCGACAAAGATGGTGAATGGTTATACGATATCGAGGCCATGGCCCAGACGGGGATCCGCGCCAACGCGGGCGTCGCTGCCTTTGCCACGACGACCGGCTTGGGCTACCGTGCGAAATCCCTGCGCATGACGCCGACAGCTTGGATCTACTACGACTACGCCTCAGGCACCCCTGACCCGTCGATCAACGGGACTTCGCGCACGTTCAACCAACTATTCCCATTCGGTCATTATTACTTAGGATATTTGGATCTGGTCGGCCGGCAGAACATCCGTGACGTGAACGCCCATTTCGTCGTGTATCCTCTGCCGTTTGTCACGTGCCAGTTCCAATATCATCATCTGACCTTGGCCTCGGCACAGGATGCTTTGTACAACGCTGCCGGCGTGCCGATCCGGCAAGATCCCACGGGCGCTTCGGGACGCCATGTGGGCGACGAATTCGATTTCCTCGTGAACGTCCACATCAATCGGCATCACGAAGTGCTGAGCGGCTTCTCTTACCTGGTACCAGGCGCTTTCTTGAGAAATGCTCCTCCGGGGACGCCTGGAACCCCCTCGCTGTTCTACCTTCAGTACGCCTACCGCTGGTAATTCGTGAGTGACCCGCGGACCAGTGGGAACGACGGAACATGGCCGGGCGGATTCGCTTCGGCCATGTTCCGCTAATCGAAGAGCGACCGCTGGACCGGCCCCGGAACCCGAAACTCTTCCGTGGAAAGTTCCGGTGGGTGTGGCGCGAGACCAAATCGCTGTCGATAGACCTGAAATTGGTTGTGAATCGCTTGCGCGAAAGCCCCCTCGCCTTTCATTCGTTGGCCGAACCTCGCATCATTCAACCGTCCGCCGCGAATGGCTCGCACCCGACCGAGAACCTTGTCCGCTTTTCCAGGGAAATGCTGGCGAAGCCACGTCTCGAACAAGTCTTTGACGGCATACGGCAAGCGGAGAAGGACGTGGGCAGCAAACTGGGCACCGGCCTGGCTCGCTGCTCGCAAGATGGCTGGAATCTCGTGATCCGTCAGCCCCGGCACGATGGGGGCGATCATCACTCCCACGGGCACCCCCGCTTCGCGGAGTTCCCGAATGGCCGTCAAGCGTGCGTCGGGCGTGCTGGCGCGGGGCTCCAAATTCCGAGCGAGCGAAACGTCCAAGGTCGTGATGCTGATGAAGACATGGGCTGCCCGACGCGACGCGAGTTCCGCGAGCAGGTCCAGGTCGCGAGTCACAAGGTGGTTTTTGGTCACGATTCCCACGGGGTTCCGGAATTCCGCCAAAACCTCCAGGCATCGTCGTGTGATCCGGAGAGAACGTTCGACCGGCTGGTACGGATCGGTGACGCCACTCAGTGCGAGCATCACGGGTTGGTGCGTGGGTTTCGTCAGTTCACGTCGCAGTAAGTCGGGCGCGTCGCGCTTGACGATGATCTTCGTTTCAAAATCAAGACCCGCGGAGAGGCCGAGGTATTCGTGGAATGGTCGGGCGTAGCAGTACGAGCAGCCGTGCTCGCAACCGCGGTATGGATTCAAACTGTGAGTGAAACCGACGTCGGGACTGTCGTTGGTCGTGATGATGGAATTTGTTTGGTCCTCGAAAAATTGGGTTCGTGGTCGCGGATCGTCGGGATCGATTCGCGACGGGTCTTCCTCGTAATACAATCGGACGAAGCGATTCGGCGGATTGTTGTTCGATCCGCGACCGCGAAGGGGATCAGTCATCTTGTGGCCTCGCCATTCGCGGGGAGATCGGGATGAAACCACCGGTCACCGACGGAAATCCCCAGGGAACTGGGCGGCACGTCGGGTGCGAAGCGATCGCCTGGAAAGAAGAACGAGCTTAGCGCTTCTTCTTTTTCTTCTTTTTTCGCTCTTCCGCGCGTTCCTTGGCACTTTTGCGGTGTCCGGTTCCGATCTTGTTCTTTTGCAGGAT
>CAKZUU010000311.1 GCA_937922175.1 uncultured Gemmataceae bacterium | reverse complement strand
AGAACGTTGCGGGTCCGTTCCGTGACCTCCGTCTCCAATCCCCCCATGATCCCTGCTAACGCGATGGGACCCGCCTCATCCGCGATCACCAACATCTCCGGTGTGAGGACGCGGCTTTGTCCATCCAACGTCGTCAGACGCTCGCCGTCCCGGGCTGGGCGAACGATGATGTGCGGCGGTCGGCCTCCCGCCCGCTGGACGAGCAGGTCATAGTCAAAAGCGTGCAACGGTTGGCCCCACTCGAGCATCACGTAATTGGTGACATCGACCACGTTCGAGATGGGTCGCATCCCCGCGTAGACAAGTCGGCGGCGCATCCACCCGGGAGCCGGTCCGGGTTGCACGTCTCGAACCAACAACGCCCGATACCGAGCCGACAGCGATGGGTCCTGAATCGATACGCGGACCTGGCCTTCGATTGATTCGACCGAGCGTTTTCCATCGGTACGGGGTTTTCTCAACGTCTGGCCCGTGATAGCCGCGACCTCCCTCGCCACGCCGATCAGACTCAGGCAACGGGCCATATTGGGCAACACATCGATTTCCAGGACGACGTCACCGATGAAATCAACGAGCGGTTGCCCGATCGGCGCGTCCTTTTCGAGGATCATAATCCCCTCATGCTCGTCGCTGATGCCCAATTCAAATTCGGACATCACCATCGCGTCGCTCTCGATGCCCCGCAATTTGCCGGGTTTGAGTTCCTTGATCTGCTTGGGTTGCGCATGGCCGTCGAAATAGAGTGTCCCGGCAAGGCCGAGAACGACTTTGACTCCACGATCGCCCACGTTCAGGTTGGGCGCACCAGTGACGACGGTTTTGGGAGCGGCGGCCCCGAAGTTGACCGTCACCAATTTGAGCTTGTCGGCGTTGGGATGTTTCTCGACGCTGAGCACTTCCGCGGTCAGCACCTTGTCCGGCAACCAAACAGGGCCTTGCTCTTCGGGTCGCACGAAGACGCCTTCGGGAACCGGGACGCCGAAAAAGCGGTAACCGCTGACTTCCAGCCCGGCGAGAGTCAAGCGTTCGGCCAGTTCACGGACATCGAGACAAAGATCGACGTAATCAGTCAACCAGCGAAGGGGAACTTTCATACCACCTGTGCCAATGGCGAAGACAAAAGGAATATTGCGGCCGTTTTACGTTGCTGAGGCGCGGTCGGCCATGAGAGACGATCTCACATCCGAGGTAAGTGCTCGCGAGGGCATAATCGGCGATCAGCGAGCGAGCGACTGTATCAGCCGCCGCCAGAGGATCGGATTGATCCGGCCACGAAAACGGACTTGTCCATTCACCACGACGACCGGGACGTCATCCCCAAATTGAAGTCGAGTCACGGTTGAATCATCGACATCGCGCCGGAGGAGGCGGAACAACCCGTGTCGCTGCTCGTCGTGCAGGAAAGCATGGGCTTCATCGCAAAGGGGACAATTTCGGCGCGTGTAGAGAACGACCTCGACTTCAGCCAAGGGCCGCCTCCTCGACAACCATTGCCAGCAGCGACGGAACATGGTCGGGGTTGGTCGGAATCTCTAGTTTGAGCAAATCGACAGTCGTAGGAGTTTTGAGCCGATGACGCTACCTCGTCCGCCGCGGCCCCATCGTCCCAATCCGGCGATGGCCATCGCGCTGATGGGGTCGCTCGCCTTGGTCTTGTCGCTGGGGTTGATTTTATGGATTTTCAATTCCCCACGATCCATCGATTATAGCGATGTTCTGTCGCTGGCCCGAGCCGGCAAGATCGAGCGAGTGGTGTTTGTCGGCACCCAGCGCTTGGAGGGATACATCAAACCGACGGAGGTCGAAGCTCCGGAGGTGCGAGCGACAGGGCTGACACGTCGTCATTTCCAGGCCGAATTGCCGAAGAACCACGAACGGCTGACTCAAATCTTGGAAGAGCAAGGGGTCCGTATCAGCCAACGTGATGATCCGACAGCCTGGATGTCGCCGGTGCTGACGATCGTCTTGCCGTTGTTGCTGGTGATCGGCATTTTCATGTTTCTCATCTTGCCACGGATGCGCGATCCGATGGGTGGTTTCATGACGAACTACCTCCGCAGTCCGGCACGTCGGTACGAAAAAGGGAGAATGCGGGTCACATTCGATGACGTGGCGGATATGGAAAATGCCAAGTCCGAACTGCGCGAGATCATCGAGTTTTTGCGGGAGCCAAAGCGATTTGAACGGTTGGGGGCCCAAGTTCCCAAAGGGGTCCTGTTGGCGGGACCGCCGGGAACGGGCAAGACGCTGTTAGCGCGAGCGGTGGCTGGCGAAGCCGACGTGCCGTTTTTCAGCATCAATGCGGCGGAGTTCATCCAGCTCTATGTGGGGGTGGGAGCCAGCCGAGTGCGGGATCTGTTTCGGACAGCCAAGGAGAACGCCCCCTGCCTGATTTTCATTGACGAGATCGACGCGGTGGGGCGAATGCGCGGGGCCGGTCTGGGAGGTGGGGCCGACGAACGGGAACAGACACTCAATCAAATCCTCGGCGAGATGGACGGCTTTTCGCCGAATCAAGGGGTGATCGTCATTGCCGCGACCAACCGCCCGGATGTCTTGGATCCGGCCTTGCTCCGACCGGGTCGATTCGATCGACACATCACGGTCGAGCGGATGAGTTGGCAGGGCCGACTGGCAGTCTTGAAAGTTCACACGAGGAACAAACCCCTGGCCGCGGATGTCGATCTCGAGCAGTTGGCACGGCAGACGATTGGCATGACCGGTGCCGACTTGCGCAACATCTGCAACGAGGCCGCTCTCTTGGCCACCCGAGAAGGGAAGGAGCGGATCGAACGAATCGACTTCGAGCGGGCTGCCGACCGTGTGTTGATTGGTCCGAAACGAGAGGAAGTGTTGAACGCGGAAGAGAAACGAGCGACGGCGTATCACGAGGCAGGGCACGCCCTGGTGGCTTGGCTGATCCCCGAAGCCGACCGACCAATGAAAGTTTCCATCATCCCTCGGGGGCGATCACTGGGAATAAATCTGATTATTCCCGAAGAGGAGCGCTACCATCACGGCGAGAGTTATTTCAAGGCTCGGCTGGCCGTCTGGATGGGAGGCCGGGCTGCTGAACGTCTCGTCTTCGGTCAAGCCTACGCAGGAGCCGAAGACGACCTTCGCCAGGCGACGCGTTTGGCGCGATATATGGTGACTCATTGGGGGATGAGCGAACGCATCGGACCGATGTCGCTGCGGATCGGCGAAGAGCACGTTTTCCTGGGAAAGGAAATCCAGCAGGCCCGCGATTTCAGCGAGGGCATGGCCCAGATTGTGGATGATGAAACTCGCCGACTTCTTGTCGAGGCCGAGCAACGCGCCACCGACTTGCTGAGACAACATCGGTCCGAACTGGACCGACTGGTTCAAGAACTCATCCAGCGCGAAGAACTAAGTCGCGCCGAAATCGACAGTCTGCTGAACGTCACGCGGCCAGCGGTCGCCGCCACGGCTGACTCGGCCTCGTGGCATGGACCGGCCGTGGATCGTACCTGACGCCCACGAGTCACTTCACGACAAACTTGACAGTCGCCGGTTGCAGACACGAGCCGCGATAATTGCACGCTCCAAATCGAACCGCCAATTCCATGCTCCCCTCGGTCGGCGGTTCGACGACGGCTTGGATCGTGACCGTACCCTCGTACACCTGATACTCAATTTCGTTGTCCAAAAGTTTCTCTTTGCGAATCGTTCCCTTCGGGTACCGCACCTCGACCAGCTTTCCGCGGCCACCCATCAAATCGACCACGGTTTCGCTTCCTTCCATCTCCGAATTGCCCACTGGGTTGCCGTATATGTACCACCCCTCGTCGATCGCCAGGCGGATGATGACCAGCCGGCGGCCGGTCGAGTCAGGAAGTTCGACCTTGAAGGAAGCTTTGACTACGGAATCCGACCGTTTGGCCCGCCCCGGGACCGACTTCAGGTCATCGGTGGGCCTGCTTGGGGAAGATTGACTCAGCGATCGATGGGCGACTCCCAGGAACAATGCGATGACCGCGAGGACCGTCCTGATCCCATTCATCCATGTCTTCATGACCCTTCCTCATTGTCGAGAAAACGGTGAGCCTCATTGTATCACGAGGAACGCCTGCCGTGAAACGTCGAACCGTTTGCTATAATGCCCGCGTCACCACGGCAGGAGAGAAAGCAGTGAGACATTCTCTGTGGGCGGGCTGCGTGTTGCTGTTCATTGGGCCAATTGGAGCACAACAGAACCCCGACGTCATCGCGCGACAGAAGGCCGCGGCGGAGGAAATTTGGAAGTCGATGGATTTTCCCGAGACTGCCTCGCCTGTTGAGACCGCGCATTTTCTTGTTTTTGGTCGTGTTCCTGAAGCCAAAGGTAAAGCCGCCGCCCAACTCCTCGAAAGTGCCTTCGCCACCGCCAGCAAACCGCTGAAATACACGGAGCAGGAGGCTCCCTGGCCGGGCAAGCTCGTCGTTTTTCTCGTCCCGGCGCGGAACGACTTTGTCCGATTGATGAGGAGGGTGGCCCGTCGCGCTCCGGAGAACGATGAGTTCAGCCATGCCGAAGTCGCCGGCGATGATGCGCGAATCATTGTCGGGACATCGCGATCGGGAGCAGCCGAGTTGGAGCAAGTTGCCCGAGAGGAAATGATCGGCCTGATGCTGCGGCGGAAATTCGGGGGGTCGCCCCCCTCATGGTTGCGACAAGGATTTGTTCGCGCCACCGTCAGTCGCGCTGCTCGGCCTTCGGGCAAAGCGGTGGCAGCACCGGTCAGCAGTTTTGCTGACCTTTGGAGTGAACGCCTACCGGAGGCGATCCGCCATCAATCAGCCACCTTTTATGTCGATTATTGGGCTTATGGGCCGGGCAACGAATGGTTCGACAAGTT
>CAKZUU010000310.1 GCA_937922175.1 uncultured Gemmataceae bacterium | reverse complement strand
GCTGCCGGCCGCCAACAGGAAGGAAACGAGAAAGGCGAGTCGCCGGCCCGTGCGTTGGCTCAGTCGGCTATAAAAATGAATGCCGAAGAAGCCTCCTACGTTTTGCAGGATGCTCCCGATCCCGACCCAATACGAAAGTTTGCCCGCGATTTGCGCGTCGGTCAGCCCCTGCTCTTTGTAATGCGGGTAAAACACGTCGCGAATCAAGTCGAAACTGAAGAAACCGATTCCCCACAGCCCCACCACACCGACAAATGCTAATGCGAGTCCCACCAGCGCATGCCGCCTCCAGCGAGGGTTACCGAACATTTCGGAGTAGGAGCCCATCCGCTCTTTTTTCAGGCGAACCGCCTCTTGCCATTTCTCGGGTTCTTTCAGCCTCCGTCGGATGAAGAGGGCCAGAAGTGCCGGCCCACTGCCGATGAGGAACATCGTCCGCCAATGAGCGCCGCTCAACGCGATCAGAGCCGCCGTGATGTTCCCAACGGCGGATAGCGATTGCAACCATCCAATGGCGAAGGGGCGTGCCCGATCGGGCATCACTTCCGCGAGGAGAGCGACACCCACAGCGAATTCACCGCCGACGCCCAGGCCCGTCAGAAAGCGAAAGACCATAAATTGCCACGGCTCTTGCGCCAGTGCGCTGAGACCGGTAAAAATCGAATACAGCAGGATGGTCAACACCATGGTCTTGGCCCGGCCGACACGATCACCCATGATGCCGAAGCCTAGTCCACCCGTTGCCCAACCAATCAGGAAGATGGCCGTCGCATAGCCGCCGTACAGCCGCACCTCCTTCATCCTCTCCTGATCCGTCGGCTCGACCCGCATCAGGTCCATCATCGCGGGCTGGCGTGCCAAGGTGAAAAGCTGCTGATCCATTGTGTCGAACAGCCAACCCAGCGCCGCCACGACAAAAACAAACCAGTGATACCGAGTCAGCGAATGCCACCACGGTCGCGCCGCTGCTTCCGGGTCCGTGGCCGTGGATGTTGTGTCCTTTGTCATGTCCGCGTTGGCTCCAGAACGCTCGAGTGCATCGGTGGGATACGACTGATATACAATCAGCAACAAGGCGATGCCATGCCTCGTCTTCGCAAGACAGCGCATCGTGGAGGAGCGATGGGACCGCCCGACGGACCGAGTGCCGAATCGAACGGCTCGATGACCTCCCGCTACTCGCCATGTCCAAAGTTGGCATCATCAAGCCTGTCCGCGAACGTTTCGGGGCGGGCTGTGAACTCGAACTTTCATGAAGCGCGGGTCTGGCATGTATGGCTCGATCGCTCCGAGTCCGAGGCAGCTCGGCGGCGGGACGATCTCTCACCCGATGAACTCGCCCGCTGCGAGAGAATCCGCCAACCTCTCTTGGCTCGACGATTTGTCGTTGGACGATCGATTGTCCGGCAGATCCTCGCTGAATGTATCGGCTGCTGTCCGCAGCGAGTGCCGATCGAATACGATGCCGCGGGCAAACCCGTGCTGCCCAAGGATTGTGGCTGGTATTTCAACGTGAGTCATTCCGGGGAACGAGCAATCGTTGGTGTAACGAGATCAGGTCCGATCGGCGTGGACATCGAGCGCATCCGGGAGGGTTTCGCCGTCGAGCCGATCGCCCGACGTTTCTTTTCCCCCCGAGAGGTGGCCGACTTGCTGTCGTTACCGCCCGATGCGCGACCGACAGCTTTTTTCCGTTGTTGGACGCGGAAGGAAGCGTTTGTCAAGGCTGTCGGCTTGGGTCTCTCTTATCCTTTGGATGAGTTCGACGTGACATTGTTGCCGCACGATCCCCCGGCAATTCGCAGCATCAAGGGAAACCCGGCAGAGGGAGCAAGATGGGGGCTTTATGATGTCGCGGTACCTCCCGGTTATATCGGCGCGTTAGCCTCGCCGATCGCGGATCTTTCTGTGGTCGTCGAGGCCGAGTTACTGACTTGACGCGTGCCCGTGGCCAACGCGGCAACGCCGAGTTTTCGCTTCGACTCTCATATCGTCCTCGTCGCAGCGATTCCGCAAGATTTGGTGATGCGACCCGCTCGACTCTGCCGATTTGAACGACAGTGTCGATCGCGCAGAGATTGTGAGATTTTCTCCGGGAACGTGACGAATCGCTGAAATCGTTGCATTCTCGCGGAAAATACTTACGACCGGGTCGATGAAAGGGGTCAGCCGAGGAATCCCGAACATGCGTCGATTCTTTCTAGGAACGCTCGCGGGAACGTTGGTCGGAGCCGGTGGGTTGTTCGCCCAATCGCCCTTACCTCCGATTCCACCGAGCCAAATCAGCCCCGTGCGCTCCGGCCCGAGCCGTCCGGCCCAAGGAGAGATCGCACCTTCGGAAGGGAGAAAAACGACGGGTACGCGGACTTTCGGACTGGTGGATTCGACATACGGTCCGATGGCTCCCCCTCAATACGGAACCTCGGCCATTCAATTAATGCCGACCGGGACGATGATGGCGGCACAATCGACGTTGCTTCCTCAACCGACTCCACTCCCTCAAGATGGCCGAATGGCGCCGGCCCCCCCACCGATGTTTGGCATCGAGCCACGGCAAGGTTCGACGATGTC
>CAKZUU010000309.1 GCA_937922175.1 uncultured Gemmataceae bacterium | reverse complement strand
AGACTCTTGGAGGTCATTCTCTCCTGCCCTCCGCCGATTTATGCTAACTGCCACCCTCGACTCGACCATAAGAAAATCACGCGTTCACGGACGAGAGTGAACAAGTTGGATTGACCAGCGAGCGAGATACGGAGGGGTGTTCATGCTTTGGCATCAGAAGCACCGCAACCGAAGGCTTGGTGTTGGGCATGTGCGAGCAGGCGGTCATCGAGAGGGGGAGAAAGCTCCAAGCGGAAGGCGGTTGAACCGACCACGCTAAAGCAATGGAAGAAGCAACGGATGCCGGCGGCGACGGAGGTGCTGGCGTCTGCCATGATCACGATGGCGCAAGAGTTTCGCAAAAAGTGGCGACCGCGTTTGTGGCGCATGGGCGAGACGCGGTTGGCCAGCGTGCATGCGTTGGCGGACGGCGCGAGTTGGATCTGGAAGGCGGTCAGCGTGTGTTCACTGGCTGCGTGCAAATGTTGGACGTCTTTCACGCCTGCGTGCCCGTGGATCAGTGCGCCGAACGCGTCACGGCGAAGACACCCCAGAAGCCGAAGCGGCGTCAAGGCAAGGCCGCGTTTCGTTGGTGAGTCAGGGGTGGGCCGGCGTCTGTCAGTGGGTGGCGGATCTGTTATCGGTGGACGGGGACGAGGAACGCGAGCGTCGCCGCCACGCGACGGAACGGCGGATCGGTTATTTCGCCAAACAGGTCGCCCGTCTGAACGACGCCGAACGTCTCAAAGCCGGTCGGGCGATCGGCGGTGAACAGGTGTGAGAGAAGGCCAAGACGATCGGCCTGCGTCTGAAGCGTCGCGGCGCCCGCTGGAACAAGTCCAAAGTGGCACCGATGGCCAACTTGGTCTGTGTCCGCCGCGCTTCACAACGGGACCTTTACTTGGGCCATAGCCACCCGATCATTTCCAGAGAGTATAGCTCCCCCCTAAATCCTGTCCTTCGCGAATGCCGCTTGACGATACCACGGGAAGGCGTAGGATGATGGTTTCTGAAGGGCACACAGAGGGAAGGTCAAGGGCGTCGCCATGTCAACGTTCATGGCCAAGAAGGAGACGATCGAACGGAAGTGGTACGTCATCGACGCTACCGACCGAGTGGTCGGTCGTCTGGCAGTTGCCATTGCCAACATCCTTCGTGGCAAGCACAAACCGGAATACACGCCGCACATCGACACGGGAGACTTCGTTATCGTCGTCAATGCGGACAAGGTGAAATTTACCGGCAAAAAGTGGGAAACGCAGACCTACAGTTGGTACACTCGTTACCCAGGGGGGCTGAAGACGCATGTCGCCAAGGACATCGCCAAGCGCCGCCCCGAGTTTATCCTGGAGCAGGCGGTGAAACGGATGGTGCCGCGAAACCGCTTGGGCCGCAAGCAAATGACCAAGCTGAAAATCTATGCCGGCCCGACGCACCAACATCAAGCTCAGCAACCGATCGAATTGAAGTTGGAAAATTTGTGATTCGGTGGTGCTGCCCGCGTCGTTCCGCGGGGAGCTTCGAGTTCAAAAGGAACAACCGACATTAAACAAGGTCTTTCAAGAGCATTGAGTCGAGGTGGGGAAGTATGGCCGAGTCGAAGGCTGCCAAGCCGGTCTATCTTGGGACAGGTCGCCGCAAGACGGCAGTGGCCCGAGTGCGCCTGACAGAAGGAAGCGGCAAGATTTCGATCAACGGGCGACAGTTGGACGATTACTTTACCGAGTTGAAAGATCGGCAGGCCGTCGTCGCTCCGTTGCAATTGGTGGACATGCAGAACCGCCTGGACGTGACGGTCAAAGTGAGTGGCGGTGGTTTTACTGGCCAAGCGGGGGCCATCTGCCAAGGTGTCGCCCGAGCCCTCAAGAACATGTTCAGCCCGGCCGGCGAAGCTACCCCGAAGGTATCGGCCGATGGCCAACCCGCCCCCGATGCCGGCCCGATCGGCATGGTCAAAAAGCTACGCGACAGCGGCTATTTGACCCGCGATGGCCGCATGAAAGAGCGGAAGAAATACGGCCGGAAGGGCGCTCGGCGCAGCTTCCAGTTCTCCAAGCGTTGAGTTCCGGGTGAGACACACACTGAATTGGAACGCCCCGGTCTCCAGGCGGCAGGCCGGCGTGTCAGGTCTTGCTATCGATCCATGCTTGAACGAATCGGGATTTGTCGGCGAACGACCTCGTCGCGGTCATCGACTTGCACGCTCCTGGTTCCCGGCGAAAGTTGATGGGCATGGCTTGTCGGTGACGCACACAGATGTATACTGTCTGTCCCGACTTTGGGGGGATGCGGGGCGAAAGCGAAAAGAATTCCGAAGGAGACAGACTTATGGGACGACGGCGTGGCAACGGTCGGCGCAAGGTCGGGCGCAAAAAACGCCGTATGCGCTCGAGAATCCGACATCGCAAGTAAGCAGAGCGGCTCCCTGTCATTGGGTACGAAGAGCTTCCGCAATTGCCATCCCCCAGGCGACGCAGATCCCCCCAACGAGCCAACCACCGATCACATCGCTGAGCCAGTGTGCTCCGAGGTAAGCACGGCTCAAGCCGACCAGCAGGGGGAGAATTGCAAGGAGGGGCAGCGCGACATAGCCGGCCCGCTGCGTTGCACGAATCAAGAGGTAAGCGAACATGCCGCAGGTGATGGTTGTCCCGGCGGCGTGTCCACTGGGGAAGCTCTTCGTCGGCTCGAAAACAATCGGCTCGAGAAACTCCGGGCGCGCTCGGTCGTAAATGATCTTCAGGATGTCCACCAGTTTGAGTCCACCCAGCGTGACCATCAGCCAGACGCCAGCCAACCGCCGTTCTCTCCACCCGATCAAGACGATCGCGACCAACACGCTGAGGGCGATCAGAACTTGTGTATCCCCCAGGTGAGTGATGGTTCGAGCGAGAGCGAACCACATTGGATGGCGGCGGGCGTGTTCCGGCCCGTGCGTTTTCGTCCAATCATCCCAGGCGACGAAGAGTCGGCGATCATCCACACCCGACGCCGTCAATCCGAGAACGAGGGTCAGGAGGGCGCCAATCACTCCGAGGATCGCTGCGCGAAATCGGCGGGCATCGTTCCAGTCGGTGTTGAACGCGAATCGACTCATCAATCACGACCTCTTTGAGAGCCTAGCACACTCGTCGGAAGATTTACCGAACACCCCCTTGACTTGAATCTCGCAATACGGACTCTTGACTACGAACCGAGGGGTTCACTTTTTCACACCTTGAGGAACGGCTATGAATCGTCGCGAGATGTTGCGAACCGCCGGGGCTGGGGCGATGGCGTTGTTTTGGCCGCGACTCAGTTCGGCCCAGGACTCCGCCAAGAAGTTTACCCTACCGAAGCTCCCCTACGATTACGACGCTTTGGAGCCGGTCATCGACAAAATGACGATGTCCATCCACCACACGAAGCATCACCAAGCCTACATCGACAATTTGAACAAAGCCATCGCTGGTAACTCGGAACTAGAGGGTAAATCGATCGAAGACCTGATCGCCAACGCGCGATCGATCAATCCGATGACGCTGCGAACGGCCGTCGTCAACAACGGCGGGGGACACCTCAACCACACCTTCTTCTGGCAAATCATGGCCCCAAAAGGCCAAGGGGGCGAGCCGTCGGCCGAATTGGCCAAAGCAATCGAAGTCTATGGCGGAATGCAGAAACTCAAAGACGACGTCCTGGCGGCGGCCTTGGGCCGCTTCGGCAGCGGTTGGGCTTGGGTCGTCGTCGGGGCCAATGGCATGTTGGAAGTCATCTCCACGGCTAATCAAAACAATCCGATCACGGCCTCGCAAAACCGACCCGGCCGAAAACCGATCCTCGGGATCGACGTCTGGGAGCATGCCTATTATCTGAGGTACCAGAATCGCCGAGCCGACTACGTTAAGGCTTGGTGGGAAGTGGCCAATTGGAAGGCGATCAGCGAAAACTACGCCAAAGCCCGAGGCTAGAAAAGGGCCCTCGGCAACGAAGCGATGGAGCATCCATCCCCACAAATCGGGGCGAGGCTCGTTTAAGCCACGCCCCGACAGTTTGGTCCGATCAGAAAATGATGAGATCGTTCCTTCTGAGTTCACAACGACAACGACCTGTTTCCGGCCTTTGCTGAACGATCTGGGAAATACCCCGCCGCGGGGACGCTCTTACTTCCGAGAGTTTCTTAAGAACCGGATAAACCCAACCGGATCGTTAATCTTGCCTTCGTCGTAGACATCGATCACTCGGACACTGCTGTCTGTCACCTCAGCGACGACATACAGCGGCAATTGTTCGGTGCCAAACAGCTTTCGTTGAAAGTTCAAATTCAATTGTTTCGCTTCGTCCTCACGTCGATCGTCTTCCACGGCAAAGGGGAAGAAGTGAGCGGGGACGGTGTCGGTGTAGAGCTGAACCAAACGAAATTCATTCAGTTGCTCTCGGACATCGGGCCGCGCGAAAACCGTCCGTTCGTTGTACTTGCAGTTGGTGCAAGTCACACCTGTGAAGTCGATGAAGACAAACTGTCGTTTCCCAGTGCGTTCCAACTCGAGCCGGGCGTGATCGACGGTTCCTTTCAAATTGATGGAGAAGGGCAAGGTTTCGTCGGACGCTTCGGGCAGGAGGAAGGCGTCGACCCAAGCATAGACAGCCCCGCGGGGGCGTTGATTGCAGCCGCTGCTGGTCTTGAAAAGAGCCGGCATAAGGTACAGGCCCAAAGCGACAAAGGCCATCCCGAACATCATGCGGACCACGCCGATGTGCTCCAGCGGTTCGTCGTGGTGCAAGCGGAACAGGTTGAGCAAATAGATACCGGCGACCAGGGCCAGAGCAACCCATACTCCGAGCACGAAATCGTAAGTGAAATACGTCGGGGATTCCAACAAGCGGAGTTCGGCGGTCCGGAAGAATTTGAGCGCTGCGGCCAATTCGAGAAAGCCCATCACGACCTTGATGCTGTTCAACCACGAACCACTTTGAGGTAATCTCCGGATCAAGCTGGGGAACAGCGCGAGGACAAAGAACGGGGCGGCGAAGGTCGTGGAGAAAACCAACGCGCCCAGAACCAACTGCCAAGTGCTGAGTTGCCCGCTATTGGCCATGCCGCTGAATCCGCCCAAGAACGGCGCGACGCAGGTAAAACTGACAATTGTGAATGTCAATGCCATGAAGATCGTGCCGATGACCCCGCCACGGCCTTCGCGAGCGGCCGTGAATTGCGTGAGCCGGCTGGGCAGACGAATCTCATACATCCCGAAAAGGCTCAGGGCAAAGAAGATGAAAAGCAGCCCCAGACCGATGTTCATCATGGGATCGACACTGAGAGCGCGAAAAGTGGTCAGTAACGTCAGTGCCGAGATGCCCAAGACGACAATGATTGTGCCGCAATAGATCAAGGCCATACGAATCGGACGATGATGCTCCTTGTCGGATTGATGCAAAAAGAACGAGACCGTAATTGGAATCATCGGGAAGACGCAAGGAGTGACCA
>CAKZUU010000308.1 GCA_937922175.1 uncultured Gemmataceae bacterium | reverse complement strand
GCACGGTCAATTTCGCCTGGCCAAATCGGGCCTCGGCTTTTGCCGGATTTTGTCGAAAAGCGTGAAGTAACTCGGAGGCACTGAGACGATCGGGGATTCCCGGGTTCTCGATGGGGTGGGTCGGATCGGTAGAGACGGCGGCAGTTTCTTCTCGTGGTATCTTACGAGCCAAGGCATCTTTCCAAAACCAACGCCCCGCTCCGACTCCCAGAACGAACAAGGCGAAGGTGATAAAGGAGAAAGGAAGCATCCAAGACGAGCGGGGGGGGGGCAGGAGGCCGATACGGTTCCCCACAGCGGGCACAACGGAAGGGTCCGCGGAATGCGGCGGCGCAAAGCCAGACGGGGAGCCACCAACCGCCCGAGATGATGGTGAAACCCAGGTGGATCCAGTGCTCAGGTTCATGTCGGCGAAAAAGGCGTTCTTTGCCGCAAGCCGCGCACCAGTCGGTTTTCTCGCGAACGGCCATGTCAAGCGTCTCCGATGATCATCTATCAGGTCGTTCGTTGGGCGCGATCAATTATTTCGAGCCAAGGGAACAATGAGTCGGAAGGTTGGAGAAATGCGTCCGTGGGAGAGCGGTCGTGGTTTTGACATGCTACATCAGTGATTTATGTTTCAATTGCGAGTCAGACGCGCCCGAAGACTGTCGCCACGAGCCACGCCATGCCCCCGTCGGAACACGTTTTAATTGGCCATACCGACCACGACGGCCCGATCGCGACGAATGAGAGAGCGAGAGTCAAGGCGGCAGCGCATTACAAAGGCCGACTCCGCCGCGGTCAGTTCGTCGTCATTGCCGATACGGCGAATCATGGTTTGGCGTTCCTGGGCCGTATCGTGGCTGGGCCCTTTTACCCTGATCCCAACAGCATCTTGGCAGATGTCGAGATCCATGGGGAGATCAATGGTTCGATGGCTCAGGGCACCGATAGCCGACCGACGCCGGGTTCGCCGGTTTTTGAAATGCCTGCGGCCGCCGTGTCGGCATTGATCGGTCTGGGCGGTGATATGATGCTGGGGCACTTGGCCGGTCATGCCGACATCCCGGTCACGCTGCGGGGCGATTCCAAAGAGGTACTACCGCGGAACGTTGGCATATTTGGCACCGTGGGATCGGGAAAATCCAACTCGGTGCAGGTGCTGGTCGAAGAGGCGTCCCAATGCGGCTGGGCTGTCGTCTTACTCGATCTCGAAGGTGAATACGTGGACATGGACCAGCCGATGGCCATGGAAGGACTCATCCCGCGATTGCAGCACTTCGGACGGCAGCCGCGAGGACTGCCTGATTTTCAGGTGTATCACCCGGTCAGTTGCTCTAGCAGCCGTTCCGACAGTCGCCCGTTCGCCCTGCGGCTGGCCGACTTTGAAAGTTCGATCATCGCGGAGTTGATGCAAACCAACCGGGCGGAGCGGAACGCCCTCCTCGATTGTATCGATCACTTCGAGCAAAAAGCACAGGCTTCGACATTGAGGACCGAGGCTGACCGACTGGCCACATTGTTGGATGCATCGCCGGCGGCGAAAGTGCCCTACACCTTGCAAATGCTGCGATCTCGGGCGACGGAGCGAAGTGCCCGTTCCACGGAATCGATGGATTTCGTGGGGTTGGGGAGCAAATTGCAGTTGCTGATTCACGCCGGTGTGTTCGATCAGTCGGGACTCCGTGGTCTGGACATGAGCGAGCTGTTACGTCCGGGCCGCGTCAATGTCATCGATGTGAGCGTGGCGAACGACACGGTGAAGAACCTGGTGACGGCCGATTTGATCCGCAAGGCGTTTGCCTGGAAGACGTGTCAGCCGGATGGGGCCCCGACCTTGGTGGTGATCGAAGAGGCCCACTCCTTCATGAGTCGTGAGAAAGTCCAGACCATGCAGGCCACGCTGCACATGCTGCGGAACGTGACGCGTCGGGGCCGCAAACACTGGCTTTCTCTCGCTTTTGTCAGCCAGCAGCCGGGACATTTGCCGCCCGAGATTTTTGAGCTCTGCAACACGCGGCTGGTCCACACCCTTCGGAGCATGCACAATCTCGACGCGCTGATGGCGACGACCAGTGATGTAACGAAAGAACTGTGGGCGCATTGCCCCATGCTGGGGACGGGCGAAGCGATTCTGAGCACACCGCAATTGCGGCGCAGCATCGTGGTGTCGATACGTCCGGCGGCCAGCCGTCGACGGTTCGTCCGATAAATCGGAACCATTCGGACTCGAAATCACGATCAAACGACCATTCAACGATTTTCGGGCGGTCCGATCCGTGGTATGGTGAAAAAAGAGCCGTGAAGCTCCGGAACAGACACGGCGGACAAGTTCGTCTTGGCACGTTGGTCGATTCGTGGTAGACACGGCCCATTCTCCACATTCCCCGCACCGCGACGGGGCTTGATCCGGTTCGAGCACGTTCGAGCCGCCTCTCCCAGCCGAACTGTCCCGCGGTTGCCGAGGGCCAAAGTCATGATGCCGTTTCTTCGTCACGGCGTGTGCCTGGCACTCATCCTAGGGCTGTGGCCGAATCCGCTCGTCGCTCAAATCGGCCATCTCAAACGGGAGTCGATTCCCGAGCCGATTGTTCGCCGGCTCGCCGAGGCTCAATTGGCGGTGTGCATCTCGCCCGATGGTCGTCGATTCACGACCAGCGGCCAGAACCGTGCCATCCGACAATGGTCCGTGGACGGCAGCGAATTGGCTCCGCTGGAAAACGCCCCGGGCGGCTGGAGCATTCAGTACTCTCCGGATGGCCGACTGCTCGTCGGTTGTGGTCTCGATCGCCTCATCCGGGTCTGGGATTCGCAAACCGGCCGGCAAGTCCGCCAACTTCAGGGGCACACGCAAATCGCTTGGATGGCGGCTTTCCTGCCGGACGGCGAACAACTCGTCTCGGTGAGTGAGGACGCCACCATCCGCTTGTGGAACATCCTCGCGGGTACCGAAGTCGGCCAAATCACAGGACATCCCGGCCCAATCTGGTGCATGGCGCTCTCGAACGATGGTCGCTGGCTGGTTACCGGAGGCGCTGACGGGACGATGCGGTTGTGGGACCTCCCGGCCGGCAAAATGATCCGCCGGCTGGACGGGTCTCATGGTGGAGGTGTCGGTGCGTTGGCTTTTTCTCCCGACGCTCGCACGATTGCCAGCTCGGGGTGGCAAGATCACAAAGTCTTTCTCTGGGAGGCCGGAACCGGCCGCTGCCGCCGGCAAATTCCGCACGAGAGCGGGTCGAAATCGTTGCTGTTTTCCGCCGATGGCCGAACCCTCATCACCGCCGGAAACGATCGCACGATCCGGCTGTGGAACCTCAGCGCGGTTTCCCGAGCCTCCCGCTTGGACGGACATGCCGGCACGGTCAATGGTGTGGCCTTGTCTCTCGATGGTCGCTGTCTGGTTTCCGCCAGCAATGACCAAACGGTCCGCGTCTGGGACCTGTCATTGTTCCGAATGGATCCGATGACCCGGATTTTACCGAGTCGTCAAATTGAGTCGTGTTGGTTAGCCCTGGGACAGGCCGATAGCAGATCCGCTTACGAAGCGATGACGGAGCTTGCGTCAGCCCCCGAGCAAACTGTGGCCCTGATTCGCCAGCGGATTCGTCCGGCGTCGGCCGAAAATGCCCAACGCGTCTCCGAACTCATCGCCCTGACCAGCCATCCCCGATATTCGGTGCGTGAACAAGCCAGCCGCGAACTGGAGCGGCTCCGCGACGAGGCCGAGCCGGCTTTGCGGCGCGCCTTGGCTCAAGCCGAACCGGAGACCCGTCGGCGGGCTGAGGGGCTGTTGAAAAAAATCGAATTGCGTGGCACCGCCCCGGAAACTCTTCGCGCAATCCGTTGCGTCGAATTATTGGAGCAGATCGGTACGGCTGACGCACGCCAGCTTCTACGCGAACTGGCCCAGGGTGCTCCCGACGCCAGGTTGACCCTCGAGGCGCATGCATCGTTGCGTCGATTAACTATGACCTTTGCTTCACGCTAAGTCTTTATCTGTGAAATCTTTTCTTCTCGTGAAAGGACCAGCCTCTCCAGCTGGGTTTTCCGAATAATCATGCATCCAAATGAATCCGCTGCCAAATTCCTTGGACTTCCCCGCCCAGCTTGATATAATCACGTTGTTCCACGGTCGCCCTTGGACGACGCCTTGACGGAGAGTCGCCGATGATTCACGTGCGGAAGGTTCTCTATCCAACCGATTTCTCGACCTACTCCAACCAGGCGTACTTTCATGCCGTCGCTCAAGCGGAAATCCATGGGGCGAGTTTGACCATTCTG
>CAKZUU010000307.1 GCA_937922175.1 uncultured Gemmataceae bacterium | reverse complement strand
TCCCGCATAGCCGCCGGCGATCGCTGCCAGCATCATCGGCAACGCCCACGACCAAACGATGATCGGCTCCCCGCGCCACCACCCCTCGCTGGCGAAGATAAGAATCGACATGACGTTGATGCACGCGGCCAGGACCGTCTTAAGGGCATTGACCCGGTGGATGCTGCCCAAGCCCATAAAGGACAGCGAGCTGAGCATCAGGATACCGATACCGGCTCCGAAGTAACCGCCATAGATCGCGACCGCCAGCTGAAACAACAACACCGCCCCGACCACCAAGGGGTGTGGCCGATGGCTTAGTTCGGTCAGCCCGATGAGTCGCATGATCACGGGCTGAAACAGAAACAGCAAGGTCGCCGTCAAGATCAGCCAAGGCACCGCTGTCCGGAAAACACGCTCGGGAAATTTCACCACCAGCAAGGTTCCAATGACCCCACCGATCAAGCTCGGAATCGCCAGCATCGTCAGGGTCGACCGGGGCGTCTGCCGTACCTCCTCGCGAAATCCCCACGCCCCGGCGATGGAGCCGGGCAACAGCGCCGCCGTGCTCGTCCCGTTGGCCTGCACCGCGTCTTGTAGAATCGCCATCAACGCCGGAAACGTATACAAAGTTCCGCCTCCGGCCAAGGAGTTCTGCGCCCCGGCCAAGAATGAGGCGACAGTCAAGACGCCCAGTTCTGCCCATGACTCACCCATGCCGGTTTCTCGGTTCACTCCCATTGAACCAACACGCCGAGGTATTCCTCTTTGCGATGCAGCAGCCCCTGATACGCGGCCCCGAGTTCCTCCGGTCGAATGCGATGGGTAATCAATCCAGCGAGCGATAGTCTCCCCGCAGCGAGAGCGGCCAACAGCCAGCGTTGCGCCTTGTTGATGTCCCATGCCCCGGCCAGGCGGACATGGGCCGGCTCGAACAGCATGTTGCCATGGGCACCGCTCACCTCGATATAACGGCGGTGCAAGTCGTCGTAAAAATTCACATCCTTGGCGATGCCCCGGGGACTGCCGACGACGACCACCTGCCCCGCCTCACACGCCAACGACATGGCGAGAGGAACGGCGTCAGGAGCACCAGTCGCATCGGCGACGATCTCCGCACCGGTCTGTCCCAAGTAGTTTCGGAGGGCCGATCGCACATCCTCCGCCGAAGGATCGATGACACGATCGGCCCCCGCCGCGAGTGCCGACTCGCGACGCATCTTCACGGCGTCGATCCCCACGACCGGATACGCCCCAGCCGCCATCAAGCAACGCAGGGCGAACTGCCCAATGACTCCGAGGCCCAGCACGGCTGCCGATCGCCCCAGCGTCTGACCCACTCGAATCGATGCTCCCATTCCGTACCGGGCAATGCATGCGACCGCCGCTTTGTCGAAGCTCAATCCCTCGGGCAAGCGCCACCACCGACCTCGCTCGTGACCCAACGAGAGCAACTCATGCGACGCATGATTTCCCGGATAACTGATGCGATCTCCCGGTTTCAAGTCCTTGATGTCCGCGCCAACGGCAACAACCGTTCCCGCCGCCGAATACCCCGGGCGAAACGGAAACTTCCAGTCCGGCATACGGGGGTCACGCAACCATTGGTGCGTCCCCGTGTAGACGGCCAGTTCCGTTCCCGGGCTCACCGCGCTCCAGGCGCATCGCACCAACACTTGATGCGCGGCCGGCTCCGCGAGATCGATCTCGCGCACCGATGTTTGGTACGGTTCCGTTACCACGACTTGACGTATCTTCATGGCTCCCCGACTCGGTTCATGTTCGTTTGGGCACACTTGAACTCGTTATATGACGGCCAGTCTGTCCGTTCCCTCGGACGGCCCGCTCGAAACGCTTCTCACCGAATCGACAGGTCACGAGCCGAGCCATGACCTGAGGTGACGTGGTTGTTCACGAAGGACTCGAGGTCGAAACGCCCCAGGGCGAGGCCCCACCCAGGCGCGAAACGACGGCGGATCCCGCAAATTCCTTGACAGAGCTGTTCCAGGGCAAATGAGCTCGGTCGTTCGATCGATTCTCCAACATTCTCCGGGTCGTCAGGTCAAGCTGTCGAACGACGTGAGCTATTCGGCGAGCATCGCCTCAGTGACCTGCATGTCGGTGAAGACATTTTGCACGTCGTCATGTTCATCGAGTGCTTCGACGAGCTTCAACACCTTTTTCCCCGTCTCGACGTTGACCTCCTTTGGGACTTTGGGGATTTGAACGATTTCCGCTTGCAGGGGTTCGATCCCCTTGGCGGTGATGGCGTTTTTGACCGGGGCGAACAGGGTCGGCTCGCAGAGGACCTCGAAGTTATCGCCGGCGGACTTGACATCGTCGGCCCCTGCCTCGATGGCCAACGCCATGAGCGAATCCTCGTCGATGGCGGATCGAGGAACGACGATCAGACCGCGACGATCGAAGAGGAAGGAAACGCTCCCCGCGGAAGCCATTTTGCCCCCACCCCGCTCGAAGATTTTGCGAACTTCTCCGGAGGTGCGATTTCGGTTGTCGGTCACGACATCAACGAGGATGGCGATGCCATCGGGGCCGAAACCTTCGTATTGCAACTCCTCCATTTGATCGCCGACAAGTTCCCCCGTGCCGCGTTTGATGGCCCGTTCGATGTTGTCCTTGGGCATGCTCACTTCACGGGCCTTGTCGATCGCATAACGGAGCTTGAGATTGGTCTCGGGGTCGCCGCCGCCGTTTTTGGCCGCCACGATGATGAGTCGGCTGAGCTTGCTCCACAACCGACCCCGCTTGGCGTCGGCAATCCCTTTTTTGTGTTGAATGTTGGCCCAGTGAGAATGGCCAGCCATGTTCGCACCTCGATCGAACTCACGTCCCTCACGTCATCGACTGGACAACGACAGCTCTCGGCCGATCGAATGGGGACGACCCAGAGCCTTGTCCGCTGCAATTATCGTATCACGGCAACAGGCTCAGTTTACGGGTCAACTCGTCGATGCGGCCATCCTTTTTGGCGAGCGGTTCGCGGTCGTAAAGAGAACGAGCTTTCAACCAGGCGTTTTTCGCCTTGGCCGTTTCCCCCAAGCGAGAGTAGACATCGCCCAAGTGGTCCCACAACGTCGGATCGTCACGACCTTCTCGTCGTCCGATCGCCTGTTCCAAAAGAGTTCGCGCCTCCTGAGCGTCACCTTGCCGAAATCGAACCCACGCCAGACTGTCGAGGAAGGCGGCGTTCTCTTCCACCTCCACGTCAGAGTCTGGACTGGCACCGGCAGCGATTCGACGCTCTCGCCGATCGAGTTCCAGCGCGCGACGAATCATGCGCTCAGCCTCTTCCAATTTTCGGTTCTGGTCGGCCAACTCGTAGCCCAGCGAATTCAACACTTGCGCATCATTCGGGTCTGACTCCAGCAGTTCCCGCCAGATTCGTTCGCTTTCGTGAAAGCGCCGCTGTTGCGACAAAATGATCGCTTTTCGCTGGCGAATCTGGCGCGCCAGGGCAGGCTGCGGAAATTCTCGAAGCAATGTATCGCACAAAGCCAAGGCATCGTCGGTGCGGCCGCTTTGTTGAAGCAAATGGGCTCGGCGGAGACGGGCCGACACCTTGTCCTCCTCTCGTTGAGCCAATTGCGTGGTCAGTTCGTTGACCCGCAGCGCTTCGGTCAATTCGCCAAGATGCTCTAGCGCCTCTTCCAGATAGCTTTGGTAGAGATGCTCGTTGAGATTGGCGTTGGGAATGTCCTCGAGCATTTGCAAGCGGTTCTCGCATAACTCTCGGAGGGCGGAGTAATCACGCTGCCGCACCAGGACGCGCATCAATGCCAAGTCATAATTGACCGTGAACCACCGACCAAAGCGATTCGACAGGGCTTCGCGGAAATAGCGCTCCGCTTCGTCGAGCCGGTCGGTTTGGGCAATCAGATAGGCCAACCGGCTAAAAGTGCTGTAGTTCAGATTCTGATGGCGGAACTGCTGCCGGCGCTTTTCGTCCGCTTCGGGCAGCAGACGCAAGATGAGGGAGGGGTGCTTTAACAAAGCTGCCGACATGGCCCGGACGTGACGTTCCGCTTGTTGGCGTTTCTCCGCGGGCGGATCAGGCTCATCGAGGACGCCACTATGCCGATCAAATTTCGAGAGCACGTCGCGATAAGAGCCCGTCCTCTCCAGGAATCGAAACCATTCG
>CAKZUU010000306.1 GCA_937922175.1 uncultured Gemmataceae bacterium | reverse complement strand
AGGGTCGCCAAAACCCAGCGTTGCATCGGATTCACTCCTTTCTTAAGTTAAGGAAGGGGGTCAAACGGATCATCGGGGATTCTCCTGGACGTTTCCCTCACCGATCAAGCGAACCAGCCGCTCCACGATGGGCTGCTGCTCAGGGCTGGTCGTAACAGTCATAATGGTGGCCCTCCGCCACGATGTGCAAACGATCAGGAGATGCCACGGCACCAAGCCAGCGAGCCGGGCATCGCGCCACGTCAGGGGCCATGGGATAACGAACCGTCGAGCGTGCCGTTTCATTTGGGGCTGACGCCAACGGCCAACGGGGGGCGCGGGGCCTCGTCCGATCGACCGTATGTCGAGAGAGCATCATCAGGCGTCGATTGATTCATCTCTCGCCGCAGAACCGCAAACGTTTGCTCGACTCCGCTCGGACGAGCCAAGTTATGCCGCGAGGGTTCGCCACCGGGGCGCGGCTGGGCCGAGACGGAACGGGCCGACCAGCTGGGCACAGTGACCAAAGCGCATGCGATACTCACGGTGGCCAGGTACCACGATCTCTGAAACGTCGGGGCAGGTGCCATGATGTATTCGATCCGCCTTTTCAGGTCCGCAAGGCCGCCGCGGACCCCCAAGACGGTCGAAGGCTCGGCTCGGAGAGACATCGCCTCGCACACATGTAAAAGGGCCGTCGCATACGCCCGACGCGCCCGAGGCAGGACGGAAAGCACCCACGCATCGCAGGCGAATTCGCTGAAAAACCGCAGTCGACGGCGGACCAAATCGAACAGCGGATGCCACCACCAAATGATTCCAGCTGCGATTTCCAACGCACGGGTCCAATGATCGAGACGGCTCAGGTGGGCGAGTTCATGCACAAGGATGGCTTGTCCACCTTCGTCGGTTGGCGAGAACGACCGATCGTTCGGCCAAAGCAGTGTCGGTCGCCAGAGTCCCACAACGACCGGAGCATCCAGAGTTGGAACAAACCTCAACAGCGGCGGTCGAAGGGCCATCCGACGGGCTAGATCGTTAAGGTATTTCGTCGCGCTTGGAGGAGGAAGTTCGGCCAAGCGGATCACTCGATTGAAAAGCGACCCTTCCCGGAGACAGCGCCCTAGGATAGCCACACTACCGAAAACCCAAAACAACAGTGCGGCCGATGACAGCCGATCGTCGGGGACCCACGTTGGCGGTTCGGGGTGGTCTGAGATCTCAAAGCGAGCCTCTTCGGCGACGATGGGAGGTGATTCAACGCGAACAATCGGCATCCCTGGGAGGTTTCCCGGTAGGGCGATGTTCAGTTGATGAGGTTCATTCCGTCGGTCGTCCTGTCGGGAAGCGATCGGAACAGCGAGCGGAGGTTGAGAAAGGGAGCAAGGCCAATAAATCAAACCAGGAGGCACGAGCAACCGAAGCAAGACGATCAACCAAGTCAGATGGCAGAGCCCCGGCGGCAATCGGCGAGCATGACCGCAGAGATGCGCGAACACAGCTAACAGACCGGCGAAGAGAGTCGTTTCGAGGATCCACGCTGCCATTAACGTTGACCTCCGGGCGGATCGAAATCGTCGGCGACGTCATCGGTGCGGGACATCTCATCGAGGAGTCGGCGCAGGTCGTGGATTTCTTGGGGGCTGAGCCGGACTCCTTCGACCAAAGCCATCAACAGAGGCGACGTGGTCCCCTCGCAGAGACGGCGCGATAAGTCGTTCAAACTCTGTTGCAAGAGTTGCTCCCGCGAGACGGCGGGGCGATAGACATGAGCGAGCTTGCCCTTGCGGCTTTTCACGTAACCTTTGGCTTCCAAACGATTCAGGATGGTTTGAGCCGTGGTGTAGGCCCACTGTCGTCGTGGGGAGAGGGCATCCATGATGTCGCGTACCGTGCCCTCGGATAAATCCCACAATGTTTTCAGAACCAATAGTTCGGTGTCGCTGATGGGAGGTCGATGCTTTGCCACCGTCATCACTCCGATGACTCGACGTCGATCCTACGACACGTTGTCGGAGTCGTGCTGGAGCCATCGTACGACATTTTGTCGGAGGTTGTCAAGAGGCATCGATGGCTCGTGGCGGCACCGGCGGTCGAACTCTGACCTCCGGGCGAACGGGCATCAAGAGAGCTTTCGTTTCTTGAGGTAGTCGGTCATGGCACAGCGACCCGAGTTGACCAGGGCTTGCAGCCGCAGAATCGCTTCGGCGCTGGGAGTCATCTCCAAGGGCGGATGTCCCTTGCACGGAATGTGACAGATGAGGGGTTCGGCATCTTTCATGTGTGCCGTTTGCCACGACATGAACACGCCGATGAGACGGTTGATCCGTTCGATGACCTTCAATTCGCTGGACGAGTTGTTGGCCACCGTCACGTCGCCGGGGATCGCTTTGGAATCGTCCAAGAGCAACCCGACGAGTTCGGAGCGTTCGTCTTTCGGTTCGGCGGGGCCGAAGATGGCCTGCGACTCATCGCTGGTCCGCTCGAGCAAGCGGTGGATGGGGAAATTGGCCAGCACCGCGCCGTCAATCATGAGATGGCCTTCGACGTCTTGTCCCAGGTAGGTGCCCCATTCGCGGCGCCATTCGACTTCGGGCCAAACGAGCGGAACGCACATGGACATCAAAACGCCTTCGACGACGGGGCAATCAGGGGCGGTGCGATGATTCAAGATCAAGGATTGGGCGGTCGTGGCGTCGGTGACGACGACCGAGAGTTCTCGGCCGAGTTGCCGGGTCGCATCATGAAATTGCTTGAAGGTGGTTTTTGCGTCAAAGAGAGGGACGACACGCCCCAGGTGCTGCGGAAGCCAGTCGCGAAAGAGGTTGGGATCGTACAAGCCGCCGAATTCAATCAGGGCGAACAGAGCCGTTCGCGGTCGAGGTTTGAACGGGTCCTCTTTCAAGGCGGCACGCTCCAGGAAGCCGAGAAAGGCATTCTCATAAAGAGTGTCCTTTCGCGAAGCGAAGGCGGCGTTGAGCAACTCCCCGATGCGTGGTCGGCGTTCTTGCAGTCCCTTGAAGATGTTTTCCAAAGCTCCGTCGACGGCACCGCGCAGCAACAGACGCGTCTGACTATTTTTTTGGGCGGCGGAGGCACGCACCACCTCGCCGGGAGGGGCCGCAAAAAACGAGTTGAATAAAAACGGGTCGTTCTCCCTTTCCGGCACCAATTTGAGATAGTCCCGAGCGGTCAAACCCGACGCTCCGAAGGCTGCCGCGATCGCTCCGGCGGAGGTGCCCACCAGACGTTTGATCTTCGGGCGTCGTTGCTCCAGCACATCCATCGCCCCGGCGAGGGCGACTCCTCGCGTGCCTCCACCGCTGAAGATCAAATCGAGTGTCGGTGCCATGAACTCTCCCTTCCTGGTTACTGCCCGCTGCGACGGTTGGGCTCCACAGACTCCGGCCGGCCGTGATTGATTCCGCTGTGGCGGGCCGACTCGATGAAACTGACAATTTCCAAGCTGATTCTTGGATCGAGCGGCGGTTTTCCGGTCTGAAACATCGCGACGATCTGCTTAAGCAGTTCTCGATAGATGTAGGTCGCGTTGACTGCCAAGTGTTTCACGCCGCGTTCACAGAAGACGGTGGCCCCGTACGCTAAGGCCCCGTGTCGCAGGCCACGGATGCTTGCGACTCGGCCGTCGCGCCATCGCCCAGTGGTCACCTCGGACTTGGCCTCGTAAACACAGTGAACCTGCTCGCATCCTGGGCCCATGAGCGTGTAGAGAATTTCGACAGCGTGGATGCCATAATGGAAAAGCCCCGGGTTTCGTGGATTCTCCGAGGCCGGTCCGTAAGCCAGGGCACCGATCACCTCACCCAGCGGCTTTTCCGCAACAAAGGCGGTCAGTTCGGGCGCGTATCGCAGGGACGACGAACTGAAGAGGGCGACCTTTTTTCGTTCCGCCAACTCGACGAGTCGCTGAGCATGATCGACCGAGCAGGTGAACGGCTTGTCGATGAAGCAAGGGATGCCGGCCTCGAGGAATGGTTTGGCTCGCTCCCAGTGCACGGTCCCTTCCTGAGATTCGATCAGCATCCCATCGACTTTGCCCATCATCTCCTCCGGTCGATCCACGAGCGGCACCCCAAGCTCCTTCATTTGCTTGACATAACCCGGGATGCGTTCGGGCATGATTTTTGACTCCCCGGGACAGCCGAGCACGACACGGGCGCCTTGGACCCATTGCTCCTCGCTGATGCCAACATGGTTGAGGCGCTTTGTGAATTCGACCACATGAGACGTATCGAAATCGAGGATACCCAATCGAATCATGGTGAGGTCTCCATCCCTGAGGGGCGTCAATGGGGAATCCGCTTTCGTAGGATACGAGCAAACGTTGTCGGATCAACAAAAATCAGGGGGAAGCAGTGGTCTGGGCGCGACGAATGGCGTGTGTCCTCGCTCTCATGTTCTGGCAGGGAGGGATGATGTTTTACGGCGGGGTCACCGTGCCCGTGATGCGTCGCGAACTTGATGCCCCGCCCGATCAACCCAAGCGAAGCCAGATCACCCAGCGGGTGACGCGATGGCTGAACTTGGCAGGTTGGGCGGCGTTGGGGGTGGTCGCTGCCGACGTGTTCGTCTCGACAACCAGTTGGCAAATCGGGCGTCGAGCGCTCTGGCTGGCGGCCGTCAGCATGCAAACCGGCATCGTCGTGTTACATCGCCATCTCTCGGATCTGATGGCTCAGCCAGGCTTCTACGACTCCGATATGGCGACGTTTGCTCACTGGCATTCGCTTTACCTGAGCCTCTCGACGGTCCAATGGCTCACGATGCTGGCTTTTTTGGGTCTGTCGATTGCGGCATGGCAACGACAGGACAGCCAACAACCCGACTCTCAGCCCCGACCGACGACCTCACTCCATCACCGGGCTGGCGGGGAGTAGACGACGGGAGCGACGATGATGCGTCAGGGCGTCTGTCAGATAAATGGCCAGACCCAGCCAGATGGGGACGAAGCCAGCGAGCCGATCGTGATCGAACGGTTCGCCTAACAGCATCGTTGCCACGATGAGTTGGATCGTAGGGGAGAGGAACTGCAAAAACCCCAGGGTCCTGAGAGGCAACCGTCGCGTCGCCTCATTGAAGCAAAGTAAAGGTCCGACCGTGATCAGCCCGCCAGCGATTAGCAACAAATCCGTTCCCCGACCGACATGAGCGAAACTCATGGTGCTCTGCCAGGCCAAAAAGCCCAGGTAAAGCAGCACCGCCGGAGTGAGGAGGAATGTTTCGATCGCCAGCCCGGTCAGGGCATCGGCGGATACGGTTTTTCGCAGCAAGCCATACACGCAGAAAGAGGAGGCGAGACTGATGGCCAACCAGGGGATCTCACCGAGCCGCTGCGCGAAGATCAGGCAGCCCACAGCCGCCAGGGCCAACGCCGCTTGCTGTCGTCGGCGAAGCTTCTCGCCCAAGACGATAACCCCCAGTGCCGTGCTGACCAGGGGAGCGATGAAATAACCGAGACTCGCTTGGGTCAATTGAGCCGTGCTGACCGCATGGACAAACAGGAACCAGTTGAACCCGATCAGGACCGACGTCACGATCAGGGTCCGCCGAGTGGGACCGTGACGCAAACAGGTGGCGAGTCGGCTCCATCGGTGAGTGGCCGCCAACACGAGGGAGAGCAGCACGGCGGACCAGACAATCCGCTGCCCGACCAGTTCCCAAGGCGAGACGTGGCGCACAGCGCGGAAATACAACGGCAGGATTCCCCACAACCCATAAGCCGTCAGGCCGTAGAACCACCCCCGTTTCGCATGGGCATCCATATTCAGGCTGACTCTTCTTTGTTCCCATGGGCCTGATCAGCGGCTTACCTGTCCCGCCGACGAAAGGCACCTGTTCCCTTTTTAGTCGAGCGTCACGGGTTCGCCGAGGCTTCGTGTGCACAGGGCTTGTA
>CAKZUU010000305.1 GCA_937922175.1 uncultured Gemmataceae bacterium | reverse complement strand
ACGTTGTAAACAGGTCCCGCTCCTGTTTGCTGAAATCCCAATACGAAGTCGATGTAATGTTTCCAAAATCGCTCATTCAAATCTGTCGGATTCGTTACGTACATGCGACCATTGAATGCCGCGTCGTTCAGAGGATTGGAGACATCTGGGAAGGCGGAGTAATAGAGAATCCGACCGGCTCGAAGTTGACTGGGGAATGGGTTCGGCTCCTGCAAGATCCAACGCATGATGGCCGCATAGTTGATCCAGAAATTCGTCGCACTCGAGGTGCGGGGCGGCCGCGCCGTCGGGCTGGTACCCGCAACCCAGAGCGCCGAATTGTCGTCCAGGGGTGTCACACCGTCGGCCTTAAAGAAAAACTTTCGCCGCCAGTCATGAAGGAGTCGAGGATCGGGTGGCCAGATGAAGAACGTTTTGCCCCAATAGCGTGGTCCGAGCGTATATCCTAAAAACGGTTTATTCACGCCCCCATTCAAAAACGCCGCGGAGTATCCTTCAAGTTCCCAGGTAATGTTCTTCGACGATGAACCGAGAACCTCGACAAGGTTCGTCGCATAAGGCTGCGAGGCACTGTTGTTATTTTTTCGGAGGGGCACATCACCACCGGGCGTGACCGCGTAGGAATCGGAGGCCGGGCTGAAGGCGACTTCCGGTGGAGCACCGTAGGCATTTTTGAAGAAATCGTTGACTACGGCCAGACCGCCATCAGTGTTAACAGTGATGTTGGATAATGCCAGAACCTCACCGCTGCTGTTATACATCGGATTGGTCGCTTTGGAGTTGTAAGCCGAATACTGGCCGAACACGGGCACGACGGGATCAGGGTTGAGCGATCCCGACCGGGTACCATAATATAGTCCCCCCAGCAGACTATCGAATGACATCGAGCCGGAAAAGTCGATGATGATGCACACGTCTCGCGGACGGTGAACAGCGGTCGCGACGGCGTTTGCTTGCAACAGATTGACACCGAAAATTCGCGAAAACGCCGAAGGGCTGGAGGCGCTGACTTGAGCACGCACCAACGACCAGTTCTCGCCGGTGGGAAGTGGTCCACCTTGACTGGGCAAAATCGGACCGAATTGTTGGGTGGCCCGGTTATATGTGTAATAGCCAACTTCACAGTTCACCTGGCTTGGCAGAATCGGTTGGGACAACACTGTGCTACTGGTGGCGGCCGTCAACGCATTGGGAATCGCATTGTCATAATTGTTATTCATCGAGACGTCGCCGTTGAGCGTCCGGGCCCCGGCCATCGCAGCAGCATCGGCGGCCAACTGGCATTCGGTTCGTGCCACCATCAACATACCGACATCGATCGCCAAAGCCGTGAATCCCATCAGCGCGACAGCGGATACAGCCACCAAGGGTAGAATCGACCCGTAGCGCCGGCATTGTTGCCTGTATCGCATGGCTTGTCTCCTCAGTTTGCCTCGCTTGACATGATCGCTTTTGCCCGAACGGTGAAGGAAGCATTCATCCGCAAGAGGTTCGGCAATACGGGTTGGTAAGTCCCGACAACCTCCACCGCGATGTATTCGCCGAAGGCGGCATCATTCCAACTGCGCCCAGAGATGGGGTTGCCACTGCTATCAGCGGCATAAACCAATATGGACGATGTCGGCGTGTAACCAACGAGTTGGTTCCGCGCCACTCCCAATCGGGCATCCACGACATTGCGGATTTGCGCCACCGTCCCGTTGTAGGTGTTGGCAATGGCCCAGCGAGCTCCCTCGCGAGCGGCGTTCTCCATCAGTTGGCGCGTCATTACAAATCGACCATATTCAAAAATACCGAACAACAACATGAGAAAAATCGAAAGAACCAACGCCGTCTCGACCAGAGTGGCCGCGCGACGTCGTCCACAACGATCAGGCTGCACCCTCATGTGGTGATCTCCTCAACCTCGGGGCATTTCCGTGTCCACCACGATTGGCTGGTCCTTCATGCTCAACCAGAAACCCGTCGCGCGGAGCGTCGTCACATTGGTGATCTGACTGACCAGCACCCATCGGACGTTCTTGAAAGGCAGCGTCACATGCACCCGAAGCAAGTGAAGTTGATGGGCTGCCTGTGGATCGTCCGACGGATCCGATAGTTCCGCACCTGGATTCAACGACAAATTGTGAATCCGCACAGTTAAGCCGGTCGTGTCGAGGCCGCCCGCCGTCAGATAGCGCTGCACGATGGTCTCAACTTCGGCCAGGGATCGCGCTCCCGTTGAAGCGGCTCGGGCCCCTTCCCGGGCGGCATTCGCCATGATCTGCTGGACCTGAACCAAGCGGCCGACCTCCCATATCCCGAGCAGTAAAAACAACAGTAATGGCAAAACGATGGCGAACTCGACCGCCGCTGCCGCGCGACGGGGATCGCTCCGACTTCTCAAGTGCCGACGCATACTCGTTTCCCGAAATGGTCCGGCCTTCTTCGGCGCAGTCTTCGCGCCGACCGGCTATTCGAGCATAGAACACGTTTCTGCTCGATGTGACGATTTTTTCTGATTTGCGGCGAGACAGGCCGCTTTTGATGACAGAAAAGCGATCCCAACCAACAGCGCCACGGAGCGACTTGCCCCAACGTGGCGCTCCCTCATCGCATCCCGGCGTTCGCAGCAGAAGGGAGACAGCGAACAACAAAGGAAGGAAGATCAGCGGGCGCCCGTTGCCCTCGGGCGTGCGGCTGAGTTAGTGTCGATCGGTGGGTCTTAGCAACGACGCGAGTCAATTCTCGCTGAAATCGAATTTCGCTGCTTCCTTGTTCAATGGATCGCGGAGAAACTTTTTGTGACACTCGGAGCACAAGTCCAGCCGCAGCTGCTTGTACTCTGGGGGAAGTTCACTATCCGGCGATCCCGACGCCTCCAGATCTCGCAGGTATTCGCCGAGCATTTCTAAATGGTCCTGGTCGAGGTCGTCGTCACTCAGAGCAACGGGTTCGGCAGCGGCGTAAACCTCCATTTTCACGACGTAACGCCGGTCGGACTCGGGCAGGAGTTCCTTCCCGCACAGGTCACAGGAAAAATGCACCATGATCGTTCCTCTCCGCGGCGGTCCGATCTCTCCCTGACCGGTTCTCCGCGCTCGTGGAAGCGAACCGAAACGATTCGCTGTGGCTCTCTATTATTTAGAACTCGCAGGTTTCGATTCGTCAGTCAAGGCGAATCGACGGAGAATTTTTGCTCCGGGTCAGGAATCTCTTCGGATCGATGGGTCCGAGGATCAGTTCCCTTCGCGCATCAACGAATCAGACGGCGGAAGAAGTCAATCAGTTGTTGATGACAGACACGACCATCGTATCGTTCCAAGACCCGCTGACGGGCCCGCTCCCGCATCGGTCGAAACTCGTCCGGATCACGGAGAACCCGGAGGGCCTGTGCGGTCAAGCCATCCACATCATCGAACCCCGCCAGCAAACCGTGCACGCCGGGGTCGATCGCCTCGCGGACAGGTTCGGTATCCGATCCGACAATCGCGCAGCCGCAGGACATCGCATTGATCAGCGACCACGACAAAACAAACGGCACCGTCAGGTAAAAATGAACGTCGCTCAGAGCAAACAGGGTGGGCAATTCGGCCGTGGGCACCAGACCCAGAAAGTGATATTTCGCCGGATCGTAGGTATCTTGGGATAAGACCCATTCCTTAAATGTCTGGTTGCCGATGTGGTGTCGTTCATGACCGTAATTGGTCCGATCTTGTCCGGCGATGAGAAAGATCGCCTCGGGAATTTCCCGTTCGATTTGCCGGGCCACCTTCATGAAAATGTCGAAGCCCCGAACCGATTCCAGACCTCGCGAAACATACGTGACGACCTTGGTCGTCTCCCCGATCTTCACCCCGCGGAACTGTGTCGGCCGCGAAACCACCATCGGTCGAAACAGGTCCGTGTCGATCCCATCGAAAATGACCCGAATCTTGTGCCGCAATTCCGCCGGGGCCAGGCTCTGCTGATAGTGCGTCGGAGTGTAGCCCGCGTCCATCGCATGCAAGTGCAGGTAAGTGAACAGGTGGTAGGTCGCGTTAAACAGACGCACCTCCTCCGTTGGAGGAAACTCCTTCCGCAGCACCAATTCAGGCCCCCAAAAACGGGGCGGGAGAAGCTCGAAGTAACCGACAAAGGGTCCCGGATAAAGGTTCCGCAGATACAACCATGTTCCGTAAGAAACGTGTCCGACGATCAAGTCCGGGCGAAAATCCCTCGCCTCACGCAACCCACGATAAACCCCGAGGGCATGCTCAAAGAGGACGCCGACATCGCCAGGATTATAGAAGGCCTTCGGTAGTGGTCCGGGTTGCACGCGATAGGTCGCATGTTGAAACGGTAATTTCAGATCGGATGTGTCGACCGATGTCAGCAACGTCGCCTGACAACCGGGTGTCGCCGCCAGTCGAGCCGCAATCGGGTAAAACTGGCTCGGGAAATTCGGATGGATGAACAAAACGTGCATGGGTTGACCTCGGGTCGCGGCGTGAATTCCCACCTCCTTGTAACACGCTCGGGCCGCTCATTGTCGTGAATTCAGAAAACCTTCCCAATCCATCGGAATCACCTCGGCCGGCATGGTCGGTGTCTTCGATTCTTTTGACACCGGTAAGGAAGCGTCGGCGGCGCGCGAAACAACGAACAATCAGGAGCTTCACGACCCGACGTCCTTTGATCGAACGAAACATCCCGTTCCGGCTGAAGCCTCCGCGGCCCATCACCCGAAGCCTGAAAAGGGTGGTGGTGTCGTCGCTGGGATTCGTCTTTGGGTGATGAATTGCAAGCGAACCCGGCTCGATGCCCCCGGGGACGTCGATTCCATCGCGAGACATACCTGTGCCGTTGCCAACTCCACGATCGTGGTGGCCCGATCGGTGGGAAGCGGATACGCCGACGAATGCCGACGATCGACACTGTCATTTGCCGTTCTCATCCGTCACCTTGGTCCGGGAGTCGGGCGCCATCGTCGCTCCGTCCTTCGAGGACCATCTCGGCGCAGGGAGGGGTCGTCATCGACCCGCGGATCTCAGAGGCCCCAGCCATCCGCTCGACTCCACCACGGATGACGCGATTTGCGATCCGTTGCAAGAGTTGCTGATGGACGAGTCGATCTCCGAAATCCTGGTCACCGGTCCGTCGAGCGTCTTAGTGGAACGTCGGGGTCGGATCGAGAGGGCACGATTTGCGTTCGCCGATCAAGATCATCTCGTGCGGACCATTCGCAAGCTGGCCCGGCGAGCGGGTGTGCATTTGGATGCCGATTATCCCCTGGTCGATGCGCGGCTGCCGGATGGCTCGCGCCTCAGCGCGATGATCCCGCCGTTGGCCGTTGACGGACCGGTCCTGTCGTGGCGCCGAGGAGCGATCCCCTGTCGGCCGTCCGAGTTGCTGGCATGGGGGAGTGTTCCGCGGGAGGTCCTGGAGTTTCTCGAAGCTGCTGTCGTCGCGCGGGTCAATCTGCTGATTTACGGTGAAGCGGGAAGCGGGAAGACCACGCTCCTGAATGCGTTGTGCCGGTCGATCCCCCACAACGAACGCATCGTGACGATCGAAAACGGCGCGGAACTGAAACTCGAGCAGCCCCAAGTGATTCGCCTGGATGCCCTTGCCCCGCGGGAAGGGGCGATCCCTCTGGAGGATCTGGTTCGGCAAGCGCTCCGGATGAACCCCGATCGGGTGGTGCTTGGCGAGGCCAGGGGTCGGGAATCCTGGGAGGCGTGGCAAGCCGTCGCCGCCGGTCATGGCCGCCTGATGATGACCATTATGGCACGAGATCCTCGGCAGGTGGTGGCGCGGATGGAGGCAGTCGTGCGATCGGCCGGCGACCCGATGCCCCGACGCTGGATCCGCCGATCACTGCTCGCCGAGGGCACGCTCCTGATCGAAACGAGTCGGACCGCCTCGGGAACTCGGCGAGTGACTCGCATCCTCGAACTGAACGGAAGCCGAAAGCGGGGGCGCTTCCGGTTGCGTCGCCTGTTTGCCTGCCGACCGACGACCAACGCCTCACACCCGACCGAGTTGCAACCTTCGGGCCGCATCCCGAGGTGTCTGCCGTTGATTCATGCCGCCGGCATCACGTTTCCCGAAGAGTTTTTTGTCCGACGTGAGCGGTGATCGGCCAAGAAGGTCGATGGGGAAGCTGCGAACGGCACATCGGAATCACGGTCCGAAGCGGAATGATGCTTGCCGACCGTGGAATCGCCGCCGACAATCAACCCAGATGTCGGCGACGATTCCAGGCGCATCGGTTCCGATCCTGTCACCCGAAGCCCTTGACCGACTGGCCCTGTCGTTAGTGCCGGGGCTGGGTCCGCGGTTGACGTCGGCGTTGCTGGCACGGTTCGGCACAGCCGGTGCGGTTCGTCGATTGTCCGCCGAACAACTTCTGCAAGTGCCGCACATTGGGGAGAAGTTGGCCCGTCGATTCGTTGCGGCGTTGCAGCAGGTGTCGCTGGAAGAAGAACTCGCTCTCTTGGCGAAGCATCGGGTGCGGTTGGTGTTCCACGGCGAGGCCGAGTACCCCCCGAATCTGGCCGAGCTATCCAATGCCCCACCCCTGCTTTATTGCCGCGGAACGTTGACGGCGGTGGATCAACAAGCCGTCGCCATCGTCGGATCGCGGCAATGCTCCGCCTATGGTCGGCGGATGGCGCAGCAGATCGCGGCGGGATTGGCCCGAGCAGGCTACACAATTGTCAGCGGGTTGGCCTTGGGTATCGATGGTGCCGCCCATGAAGGTGCCTTACAAGCCGGCGGCCGAACTCTCGCGGTCCTCGCGGGAGGGCTATCCTCGATTTATCCCCCGCAGCATCTCGAGTTGAGCCGAAGCATCGAACAGGCGGGTTGTCTCTTGAGCGAGACGCCGATGTCGTTCCCACCGCAGGCGGGTATGTTTCCGGCGCGCAATCGGATCATCAGTGGGCTGTCCCGGGCCGTGGTCGTCATCGAGGCCGGAGATCGTAGCGGGGCATTGATCACCGCTTCTCATGCCGCCGAACAAGGTCGTGAACTGTTCGTCGTGCCAGGGTCGGCTGACAGCCCGCACAGTGGCGGCTCACTGCGGCTGCTGCGAGAGGGTGCCCGACTTGTTCGCCACGCCGACGACATCCTCGACGATCTCAACGGGTTGAGCGTGTCTTCGACGCCCCGTGCCCAT
>CAKZUU010000304.1 GCA_937922175.1 uncultured Gemmataceae bacterium | reverse complement strand
CCCGTTGTTTGGCCAAACATTCGGGACGATTTATGACCTCAGCACGGTTTTGATTTTGTGGTTTGCCGGGGCCAGTGCCATGGCGGGGCTGTTGAATCTGATTCCCCGGTATTTACCGCGGTACGGCATGGCTCCGGAATGGGCGCGGGCCCTTCGACCATTGACCGTGTTGTTTACGGTCATCAACCTCATTGTCACGGTCATTTTCGATGCGGATCCCACCGCGCAAGCCGGAGCCTATGCCACCGGCGTGCTGGTTCTGATGTCCAGCGGCGGAGTGGCCACGGTGATCGAGAAATGGCGATCGGCAACGGGACGGCACGGTTGGAGACGGATACCGTGGTTCTATGTCGTCGTCACGGCATTTTTCGTTTACACGACAGCCGCGATCATGATCGAAAAGCCGGAGGGGCTGAAAATCGCGTCATGTTTCATCGCCACCATCATCGTCACGTCCTTGCTGTCTCGCTCCATGCGCGCGACCGAACTGCGATTTAGCGGTTTTCAATTCAGGGACGAAAATTCCCGCTTTCTCTGGGACAGCATTCGTGACGCGCAGTTTGACGTGCTCGTGCCGCACCGACCGGGCCAAAGGAGCCTGGACGAGAAAGAAAAAGCGATCCGCCGCGAGCACCGTTTGGGACCCGAAGTCCAACTGGCGTTCATCGAAGTGGAGTTGTACGATCCCAGCGAGTTCGAGCAGCAGCCCGTCATGGAGGTGATTCAGGAGGAGAGTAAAGTCATCATTCGGATCACGCGAGCGGCCTCGATCGCGCACACGATCGCCGCTTTGGCCTTGGAGTTGAGCAAAGCGGGCAAGCCGCCGGAATTGCACTTCGGCTGGTCGGAGCGTGGCGTGGTCGCCGGGATGCTCGGTTTTTTGATTTTGGGCGAGGGCAACGTGCCCTGGATGGTTCAACAGTTGCTCACGAAAGCACAACCCGATCCGAACAAGCGACCGATGGTCATCATCGGCGGCCGGTGATTCCAGCAGAGGGTGTAGGCCCGCCGAGCAGATAACTGAGGATCGCCTGGGTGGAATCATCCAACGCTTCAAGTCGTTGGATTTCCAACCCTTCCTCAACGGTCAGACGACCGAATCGGCGAAAGAACTGCCGCGGATTCGTCGCGCGAATCAACAGTGCCTCGTCGCCCTCACTGGTGCGGCCAAAGTCCAAGCCGACCACCTCCGGCCACGACAGGAGAAGTGAGCCAACTGCTCGCGGTTCGGGGGTCTCGACCAACACCCGGATGGGTTGGTCCTCGAGCAGATCCCGAATTTGAGAGACAGTGCCGACTGCGGCGATTCGGCCTCGCGCCATGATCGCGACGTGATCGGTCAGTTTTTCCAGTTCTTCGAGTTCATGGCTTGAAATCAGCAAACATTTCCCCGACTCTGCCAATCCTCGAAATACTTCGACGAGTTCATGCCGCCCCACCGGGTCGATTCCGGAGAGAGGTTCATCGAGAATCAGCAACTCCGGGTCGTGCAACAGGGCTTGGGCCAATTTGATCCGCTGCCGCATTCCCTTGGAATATCCGCGGAGCCTCCGATCACTTCGACCCGCCATGCCGACTCGTTCCAAAACGGCTTCGGTTCGGAGCCGGGCCTCACGACGATCGTAACCGAACATTCGCGCCATGGCCTCGACGAATTGAAACCCCGACATTTCCTCGTAGAAGACGTCGTGATCGGGGGAGTAGCCGATCCACCGCTTCGCCGTCCAATCCCAAGCATCGACTCCCCGCACCCGAACCTGCCCGATGTCCGGACGCAGTTGACCCGTTGCGAGTCGCAACAGCGTGGACTTGCCCGCACCATTAGCTCCGACCAGACCCGTGATACCGCCCCGCAACTCCAATGTGACCTGATTCACGCCGATGACCGCTCCGTACCACTTCGAGACTTGTTCGAAACAGAGAATCGGCGACGTGGCCTCCGTCTCTCCGGAGATCGTTTTGGCTGCGGGGCGAATGGGGGTTTTGATGGTCATGCGACCTCCACGGCTTGGAGTCGGCGATTTAAATACGCGAAACATGCCAAGCAGACGACGACCAGAACCGCCGCCGCTTCCGAATATCGAGGTTGAAACGGTGTCGGAATGGTCGCGGGGTCCATCTGCAAGCACCAGTTGCCCACCAAATAGAGATTGTTCCATATATCGATCAGCCGCCATCGGGAATCCAATCGGAAACTGATGACGAGGAGATCGCTCAGTCCGCCTGAGAACACGAACAACGTCGTCCACACCATAATGATGGGCATGGTCCGTCTCAGCCACGTTGCGGTCGCTAGCAACAGAAGCCCCAAAACAATCGTGATGAGGGCACCAAAGATCACAATCCCGACGAGCAGATGAATCGAGTCCCAGTAGTAGTCCCAACTGTCGATAAACCCATATTCGACGAAGAGAAGGACGGCAGGGAGGGTGATCATCAGGTTGATCAGGATCCCGACGGCGAGGAATTTACCTCCCAGATAGTGCCAGCGGTGCAACGGCTTAGAGAGATAGAATGGCAAACTCCCGAAGCGAAAGTCATTGCCGATCAGAACCGCCCCGGCCAGTGCCAGGACGATCATCACGATTTGCGACTCAAACTTGATGAAGTTGCGGAATGTGTAACCGGAGCCGTCCAAATGCAGAATCTTGCGGAAAATATCGATGAGTTCTTTGGGTTTGACTGTCGCCCCGACCATCCCGGAGCCTAAGCGGATTGGTTCGTCGGGGATTTGTGTTTGCAGCCACGAGTGCAGGTATTGCCCGTAGAAGAAAAGAAGGAACACCATCGCGCTGACGCCATAAAGCGCCCAGAACATCTTTCGGCGGAGCAGCAGAAACAAGGAACTGCGAGCGATGGCCCACATCCCGTACCAAGGTCCCCGAAGCGCTCCTCGCCAAGGACGGTAACCCAAAAGGATGACGGGCGAGGAAGGGGCATTCATGGCAGGTTCACCATCCGGTAGAACAACTCTTCTAAGGATTCATCATCGCGAATCATACCGCGGATCAAGACGTCATGATGGTCGGCGAGCAGGAAGAAATTTCGTGTTTGCCAATCGCGGGGAACGACAACGCGAATTTCGCCCCGTCCATTTTCGGAAGTGATTTCGACGCCTTCTTGCCGGAGTTCCTCGAGAAATGCTCGTGCGTCGCCTTGAATTTGCAGTCGGTAACGGTCATGTCGACGAGAGCATAGCTCACGGACGGCTCCCTGTCCGCGCACCTCTCCGCTGAACAGGATCACGACCCGTTCGCACACCTGCTCGACATCGCCCAAAAGATGTGTGGACAGCAGCAGCGATTTGCCGAAATCGCGGCCCATTTGCAGCAGCAACCGCAGCATGGCGGAGCGGCCCGCGGGATCTAAGGCGCTGGTGGGTTCATCAAGTAACAAAACGGGGGGATCATGGACGAGAGCTTGTGCCAGCTTCAGCCGTTGTTTCATGCCCGTCGAGTATTCCTCGAGTTTGCGATAACGAGCATCCTCAAGTTCGAGATACGTGAGGATTTCATGGGCTCGGCGTTGGGCCTGTCGTCGGGGCATACCGACGAGTTCTCCGGCCAAGGCGACGTATTCGACACCTTTCATTCCGGGAACCAACGCATCGGCCTCAGGCATGAAACCGATCTGTTGCCGCAATCTCCAGTTCCCCGTACCTCGACCCGCGATCAGATCGTGCTGAAGGATTCGTCCTCGGCCTTGTGTTGGGACGATGAGACCCATCAAGATTTTCAATAAGGTTGATTTGCCGGCTCCGTTGGGACCTAACAGACCAATCCGACCTGGCGGGATTTGCAGCGTGACATCGCGCAAGGCAGTCATGCGACCGTACCGATGCGTCACGCCGTGAAGTTCGATCAAGAATTCCGAGCCAGATTCGGGTAACATGGGTGGCGAAGTGTCGAGGATTTGACGTCCCTTCATGTCATGGGGTTACTATGATAGCTGCCGACAGCGACCGTTTGTTAGGTGGTGTAATCGGCATTGAGTCGGACATACTCGGGTGTGAGATCGCAGGTCCAAAAAGTGCAGCTCCCTGAGCCACGAGAGAGCTTCAAGCGGAGAGTGATCTCTCGATGCTGACGAAGATAGTTCGACGCGGAGGCCGCATCAAAGGGGATCGGCGTGCCCTGACGATACATCAGCAGATCGCCCAACCAGAGCGACAGTTCCGACTCGTCGAAAGGCACCCCCGCATAGCCGGCTGCCGAGACGATGCGACCCCAATTGGGGTCGGCACCATAAATGGCCGTCTTCACCAGAGCGCTCTGCGCGACCGTTTTGGCGATTTGGGCCGCCTCCGCCTCGTCCTGACAGCCCTCGACTTGAATCGTGATGAGATGCTGAGCTCCCTCGGCATCGCGCGCGATCGCTTGGGCTAATTCGATGCAGACATCTTCGACGGCGGCGGCAAACTCCGCCAGACCCGGACCCGACAGAGCCGGCCCCGAACCGTTCGCCAATAACAGCACCGTATCGTTGGTGCTGGTATGTCCCTCGACGCTGATTCGATTGAACGAGCGGTCCACTGCCCGACGCAGGATGGTTTGCAGATCATCCAGACGAACCGCGGCGTCGGACATGAGAAAAGCCAGCATCGTGGCGAGGTTCGGCCCGATCATGGCTGCTCCCTTGGCGATTCCCAACAGGTGGTTCCCCAGACTCAAGACACGATCCGAAACTTTGATCACCGTATCCGTTGTCAAAATGGCTCGCGCGACGTTTTCGACGCCCTCGCTTGTGTGACGTAGTTCTTCGACGGCACGTGGAATCCCGGCCTCGAGAATCGGCATGGGCAGCGGGCGACCAATCACGCCTGTGGAGGCTACGAGAATCTGTTCCTCGGGACAACCGATCCCGCGGGCGACGATCTGAGCCATTCGGCAGGCGTCTTGGAATCCTTGCTCGCCGGTGCAGGCGTTGGCGTTCCCGGAGCAGATCACGACACCTCGGGCATCCGGCCGCGGCAGGCGCTGCCGGCAAAGGTGAACGGGGGCGGCTGCCACACGATTCTGGGTGAAAACTCCCGCACAGGCCGCCGGGCGGTCACTCACGATCAGGGCCAGGTCACGACGATCAGGTTCTGCACGAAGTCGGCTCACGACTCCGGCGAAACGATAGCCGTCAGGGATCGGCCACGTCGGCATGGCAGACGACCTCCGGTCGATGGATCGCTCGGGGAAACTTAATGTCGCAAGTAGTATAGGACTGCGGCCGACGCCAGACGTAAGGCGCTCTCATGATCGTGCCCCAGGCAATCGCTGGAGGCGTGCTTCTCCAAGGCGCAACCCAAGTCGTACTTGCTGTAAATGACCACCCAGCGATCGCCCTGACGAACTCCTTCCAGTTCCGGCTTGACCACCCGCAAATCCGAAGTGCGCCCATTGTCGCGGCGGCGGCAGCGGACCTCGCGAATCGGCAGGCCGTTCAGGTCCGCGCTGTAGAGCTCATCGCTCGTGGGGATGGGGACGAGTTGGGCATCCGGGAACACCCCTCGGATCGCCTCGCGGAAAGACTTGTCGAACTCCTCCGATCCGCAACAGGCATCGGCAAGTAGTAGGCCGCCCGTGGTCAGGTGGGCGCGAAGATTCTTCAGGGCGGCCGCGTCGAATTCAAATGGTCCTCGGCCGTGCATGTACAGGAAACCGTGGTGAAACAACTCAGGGTGTGCGGGGCGGACGTCGGTTTTCGCCAACGAAACGTCGAGTTTGTGGGTTTGACGCAAATAGGCCATCAGGTGACGCATCGCGTTGGGGGCAGGTTCCCAATCGCCCCCATGTCGGATCTGCCCGACCTCCAGGAAATTTCGTGCTCGTTTGATTTCGACGGCATCGTCGGCGATCTCGACGCCGGTCAGTTTGGGCTTGGGTCGTTCCATGTTGGTGGCGTAAGCCACGATATTGGCAGCTAAGCGGAATGCGATCAGTCCCTTCGCTTCGTTGGAAAGATTTTCTTCCCACCAACCGGCCAACGGTCGAGTCGCGAGGATGACGACAGTTTTGCATCCCAAATCCAGACGTTCGAGCGGGAATTGTGCCGCCTCGTTCGGTTTGAAGGGGACATACGAATGGTAGACCGGATGATCTGCCGCGACCGGAACCATCTCCTTGTCAAAAAGTTCCCGCATCAGTTCGCGGAACCCCTGCGTGAAATCGGTGCTGCCGCAACACGCCTCAGCCAGGAGAAAGCCACCTTCTTGGAGGTATTTTTTCACGATCTCTTTCTGAACGTCGGTGAATCTCGGGGCTTCATGACCGTTCAAATAGACGATCGGCGACTGCAACAGCTCAGCGGCTTCTTGTCGGATGCGATTGGGGTCTGCTTTGCGGCAATCGAAGATCTGCCAGCCGAGAGGGGCTTTTTGGAAGAGCTCTCGACTACAGAATTCGACGACGTGTTTCATGTCATGATGCTTGTTGTTCCAGCCGTCGGTTCCCCAGGCCAATTTGCTGATGAGAACTGGGGTTCGGCCTTTGCTTAGGAACAGAAGGGCAAACGAGGTGGCCCCGATGGTGCCCCCATCAAAGGCGCCTCCGTTCCAAGAACCATCGCGCTGTTGCTTGCGGATGAGGAACTCACAACCCTCGCGATACCAGTCTCGGCCGGCGAGAAATCGTCGACCGGAGAGGCGTCCGGCTCGCTCGACGCCGTAGATGTTGTAATACATGTGGTTCGCCAATTCATACCCGAAATGACCGGGTCGAGCGAGCCAACGCAGGGTCTTTTCGATGAACGGATCTTCTTCGTACTCGCCACATCGTTCGGCAACACCGGTTTCGCGGTTCAACCTTTGTCGCCCTTTTTTCAGTTCCAGACCGGCGATGTGCAGTCCGCAGAACCCGGCCAAGGTCATCGTCAGCCGGGGATTGGGATCACCGACGGTATACCCCCAGGCACCATCTCCCGACTGGGAAAGTTTGTACAAATCAAGAATCACCTTCCAGGCCGCATCCGGGATTCTCACACCAGCTTGCTTGCCCGCCTGCAACCCCAGGAGAGCATACTGTGTGTTGGAAAAATCGCCGCCGCCATCCAGTCCGGGTCCGTAGCTCCAGCCGGCGAATCCTGGTCTCATGGCGTTGAGAAGCCAATTGACATTGCTTTGAATCTGGGGCTGGTCACGTGGATCGTTGACCTCGGCGAGGACCATCGTCTGGAGGGCAACCACATATGTCCCCACCTGCGGGATTTTGCGAACATATTCAAGTCCGGACTGGATGACGGGATCCTTTGGGGGGACACCGGAATTAAGGAGAGCGAGCATTGCCAGACAGCTTTGTCCACCACTGATGACTCCAATGCCGATGACGCCACCTTTTTCCCAATCGCCGCGAGCGGACTGGTTGCGGCGGAGATACGCAACGCCGCGATCGATCGCGTTTTTGACTTGGTCAACAAGTTGTTCCCGTTCGCGCCCTTGTGGCTGGGCCGTTGAGGGAACCACGATCACCAGGGGGGTGAACGCGACGAAAAGAGCGACTCGCATGGCGTCGATCCCAGGGAAACGGATTCGATCGGTTGAGCGACGTTCCATTCGACCTCGAAAGCTCGACGAATCCCGCCGCACCGCACCGGCAGCGCATCAGTTGGCCGACTCGTTCGGCGTATTGGCCTCCGTGGGGCCATTCAGAGCTTTTTGGACTGACTCCAAAAGTCGCTCCATCGCGAACGGTTTGCGGATGTAATCGACGACACCGAGATACTCCGCATAAGCTTTGTGTCGGCTGCCCTCGTTGGCCGTAATCATGATGATGGGTGGCGCCTCCTTCCCGCGGAAGTGCTCTAAGACCGGGTAACCGCCCATTCGGGGCATCATCATGTCGAGAATGACCAGCGCGGGGCGGTGGTTGTAAATCATCTGCTTGCCCTGGTGCCCGTCATGGGCGTGAAGGACCGAAAAACCGTGACGCTCCAGCATCGCCCGCAAAGCGTCCACCAACTCGCGGTCGTCATCCACGATCAAGATCGTCTTTTTTTCCGACATGGGATGCAGTCCTCGGAAGCGGGCTATTCAGGCGGGGTTCCGACAATGGCAGCATATCAAGCCGCCCCCCGCAACGCAAAGGCAACCAAACCGATCGAGTTCGCCGACGGCGAGCCGATTGAACACTTCGAGCCAACTCCCAGACGGTGATCGCGCGTTCGTCGTTGCTCTTGTCCGTCGCTCGGAGAAGACCCCAGGAACTGACGGTCACGCGGGCTCAAATAGAGCGGCAACGTAGCGGTCCGGGTCGAACGGCTCAAAATCCTCCATTTGTTCGCCCAGGCCGACGAATTTCACCGGAAGGTTGAGACGCCGTTTGATGGCGAAGATGGCCCCACCTTTTGCGGTGCCGTCAAGCTTCGTCAAAATGATTCCCGTACACTGCACGGACTTGGAGAACAACTCCGCTTGTTGGATGGCATTCTGTCCGGTGGTGGCGTCGATGACCAACAGGACCTCGTGGGGAGCTCCTTCGATCTGTTTGCTCAAGACACGACGGATTTTCTCCAGTTCCCGCATCAAATGAGTCTGGGTGTGCAACCGGCCC
>CAKZUU010000303.1 GCA_937922175.1 uncultured Gemmataceae bacterium | reverse complement strand
CCCAAGCTGACGCCATTCCAGGCATGCGATGACTGACTCTGACTCCAAGGCGGCTGCACCGGCTTCTGGCGGCGCGATGGTTTGTGCACCGAAGCGAGCGTAAATTCGATCGCCGGACACGGTCAAGGTGTAGGCCAATTCGTTCCGAGTCGGGACGCGAAGGTCCAAGGAGACGGGCAAGCCGGCCGTCAACCGATGATCGTAGGCACCAACCATTTTCCCATCGGTCAGGCGGTAGATAAAAATGCGAGCGGCGTCGGCGACCAGAGCACAACCCGAGACGATGACGGGATGAAAAGACAACCCTCGAGTCGGAGGCGAGATCCCCAAGGGAGGATCGGAGTCGCGGTGAGGCCGGGCATTGGAATCACCGGGGAGGATGCGTCGCCAGGTGGGAACGTCGGGCCAGTAGGGCAGAGTTTCTGCGGGAATGACACAGCCCCGCGTCGGACGACCGCCGAAGGTCGACCAGACCGCACCTCCGCTGGACTGCTGTTGGAATGCTAGATCCTCTTGAAACAGTGCGGTCAACACGTCCGCCAGCTTGCCGGTGCGGCCCGCGAGGAGACCCGTTGCTTCCGGATGTCTTGAGCGAAAAGCCTCCCATTGCTTTTTCGCTTCCGCTTTTTCTCCGCGGAACAGTAAGGACAGGATCAAACGGGCTTGCACCAGCGATTCGGGACCTCGTGCGTCGGGATGGCGCAAATTCATTCGGTGATCGGGCTGGGGCGTCCGAGGTGTGGGATAGTCAGCCAACATCAACCAATAATGTTCGGCCAACTCAAATTCGCCTCGTTCCAAGGCTAAGTCGCCCAAAAGCAGCAGCGCCGGCTCGGCGGATTCGCTGCAAAATGCCTCGGTCACGATCTGCTCAAGCAGCAAGGGATCGCGCTGTTGACGCCCTTGCTCCAGCCATGTCTTGACCCGATCCTCCACCGATTGGCGGTAGATTCGGCGTGATTCGGCGGGCAGGGCAGCGATGCGGCGGTGGATTAACCAACGAGCCGGCACGGCACGGCGAGGGTCTTCGGGGCCCAAGCTGACGAAGGAATCACCCGACTCGCCGAGCGTCTGCTGATATCGGCGGAGAGCTTCCTCGATGCGCCCCTCGGCGGCCAAGCGATCCGCCACCTCGATCTCGTCGCGGACCCGCTTTTCTTCGCCCAGGAGGATGCCGGCTTTGGGAAGCTCCTGCGCGATGCCATTCGCCACAGCGGCAAAGAGCACGAAGCACGCGGCCGTCCTTCTCATGTCCACCATGATAGAGCGCGAATTTTCAAGCTGGTAGAGCGGATGCCCCACGGTTCGCCCGACGGCTATGACCTGTCGAGCGGCGACTTCACCGGACTCTCGCGGGCGGCTCTCTCTTGTCCTCATACTCACTCAAATTCGCGAATCCTGCGTCTGAATTAGGGGTTCAAATCCTCATCGTCGTTCGATCACTATCCTTCGAGAGGACATCGAAAATGCGAATCTGCCGTTGGCTGTACTCGTTGTTCGCGGGAGCGTTGTTGGCGGTCGCGGCTTTCGGGGACGATTCTCCAGCGACGCGCGCCGAATCGGACAAGTCCGTCACGACAGGGCGAATCCAGCGCAAAACCTATTTCTTCAAAGAAGCTGACAAAGAGATGGAATTCGCCCAGTATGTTCCCACGAAACTCGCGAAGGCTCTCAAGGTACCCCTCATCGTGGCTCTGCACGGTCTGGGAAGCAATCCCCAGCAGATCATGCGGTATCCCGGTCTGACCGAGCTTGCCGAGAAGCACGGCTATATCGTCGTCGCGCCCATGGGCTACAACGCGCGCGGATGGTATGGGCAACGCATCCGGATCGGGGTTCCCTCCAACGACCCGGAGAACTTGCACGAACTCAGCGAAAAGGATGTGATGAACGTGCTCGATCTAGCCCGTCGAGAATTCGATGTCGATCCGCAGCGCATCTACCTGATGGGCCACTCCATGGGCGGTGGGGGGACGTTTCATTTAGCGATGGAGAACCCCGATCTGTTCGCCGCCATCGGTCCCATCGCGCCGGCCATCTTTCGACCGGTGACGGATCTGGAGAAGATCCGGCACCTGCCGGTCATCCTCGTCCAAGGTGAGAAAGACAGGTTGGTACCGGCCGAACGTGTCCGTGCTTGGGCGGAGAAGATGAAAGAGTTGCAGATGACCCACGAATATATCGAAGTCCCGGGAGGCGATCACGTCACCCCGGCGTTTCGGGAATTGCCGAAAATCTTCGACTTCTTCAACAAACACCGGAAGAAAACGATGACAACCCCGTGAACAGCGTGACGAACCGCTGGCCCGATTGCCCGGCGGGCACCCGATTCGCCCGGATCACCGGAGTCGCCACGCCGACAATCGCTGCTTGTCTTTCACGACGAGAATCTCACCCGAAATGGCCGGATGAGACCAGGTCGATTCGTCGCCGACCTGATACTCCCGAACGGGGTTCCACCGGTCATCGTCGGCACGCACCACGTACAGTTTTCCCTCAGTCGTCTGAACCAGGAGGTAATTTCGCGCCACCAGCAAAGCGGCGTAATCACCCATGTTCGGTTGCTTCCACACGACGCGACCATCGGCGCGGTTGACCGCGATGAGGGAGCCGCCGTCGGCCATTGATAACCCGAACAACCGGGTTCCAACGACGACGGGAGAACTGAGATACAACGCGTGGGAACGGACCTCCCACTTGTCGGATACTTGGAACCGATTGCCGGAACGAGCGACCCGAAGAGC
>CAKZUU010000302.1 GCA_937922175.1 uncultured Gemmataceae bacterium | reverse complement strand
TGTCGCGGGAAGAGAACCGCCTGTCCGCTTCTTACTCCAGAGCGGCGATCAGCGAAAAGTGCTGGCCCATTTGCGTGAGTTGGTGACGGAGATTCGCCGGCTCGGCGAACGCGGGATCAGCATTACTCGGTTCAAGGGACTCGGGGAAATGGACGGCGAGCAATTGTGGGAAACGACCATGAACCCCGAGAAGCGAACGTTGTTGCGAGTGACGCTGGAGGATGCAGTGAAAGCCGAACAAATGTTCCGCATCCTGATGGGAGAGAAGGTCGAGCCGCGCCGTGAGTTCATCACCAAGCACGCTCTGGAGGTCAAGGAGATCGACTACCACGGGGCGTAGTTTGACGATGATTCGAGTTGAAGGAGGGTGAGTTCGGCGTCGCTGAGGTCTCCCGTCAGGGCGAGCCGGCGGGCCTTGGCTCGATGCTCGCGTGCGGGCTGCGTCTGCCCGAGTTGAGTCCAGCATTGTGCCAGCCACAAATGCGGACGAGGCTCGTCGCCACGGGCCGAGGCGGCTTTGTTCAACTCCGCAATGGCTTCAAATAAAATGCGTTGCACTTCGGGGGCATCGGGGTCGTGTCGCGCCAATTGCTGGGCGAGGGTGAGTAGCCCTCCGCCTCGATGCAGGCACTCGGCGTAGAGGTCGCCTCGAGCGACGGCCAACTCGACCAGGCGTGTGTGGCAATGAAGGCGATGCTGGGCCGCCTCGCCATGAACCGGAGCGTCGGCGAGATATTGTTCCAGCTGCCCCCGGGCCTCATCATAGAGACCAAGTTTGATTTGCAGTTCCGCCAAGTGAGCACGCATCGAGAGGTGTTCGGGGAAAGCTCGGACGTATTGAACAAGGCGCTGGAGGGCAGCGTGATCATCCCCGGCATCGAGATCCTGGGCGGCTTGGCGGAGCAACGAGGCACCGTCGGCGATCGAAGGCGAAGTGGGACGACTCGTGGTACGTATCGGGAGGGACCGAGCGGGGCCAGGAGAAGTTGGCCCGCGGTGCTCGGGTGCGGGGACCGAGACCACGGGCCGATCGGGAGAAGTCGGGGCCGCTGGGGGCGACTGGGTCGGGGCGAACGGCTCAGGTCCAGTGAGGGCGCAACCGAAGACGGCAAAGATAGGCAAGAAGCGAAAGTGGCCGAGGCGCATGGCACCCCCGGGACCTGGGAAGAGTGACGGCACGGAGGAAGTATCGGTGGAGGTGCGGGTTTGATTGGAAGGAAAAAGCTAACCGTGCTGAACTTAACGAGTGAAATGGGGAAGCATTTGGCGACCGACCAAATTCGGCAGACCGAGGGGATTGATCGGCGGGCGAAGATCGGCTCGGTCGGTTCGGGAAGAACAGCGGGGAGGGCGTCGCTTACTCGGCGGCGAGGCTTTCGCTCAATTTGGCCAACGCTTCACTTTCGATCTGGCGGACACGTTCGCGGGTGAGGCCCAAGGTTTCGCCGATTTCTTTCAGGGTTTTGGGTTCTTCGTCGTCGAGTCCGAAGCGCATGCGGAGGACGGTGGCTTCGCGCTTGTCCATTTTATCGAGAAGGTGCATGACCTGGCGAAGGTCGTCGTTATCGACCAATTCATCGTCGGGAGCCTTGCTACGTCCATCCATGACCATTTCGTCAATGGACCAGCCGGTTTCGGGTTGATCGGTTTGGGGGGCGGCATTGTAGACGCGGATGGCTTTTTTGATGATGTTGAGTTTTTTCTTGGGGAGGTTGAGGTAGCGGGCGACTTCTTCGTGGGTGGGGACGCGGTCGAGTTCATCTTGAAGTTTGTTGGTGGCGCGACGCCATTTGGCGAGGAGTTCGACCATATAGGCGGGGATGCGGATCGTTTTGGCCGTGTTGACGAGGGCGCGTTTGATCGACTGCTTGATCCAGTAACTGGCATAAGTGCTGAAGCGGGTGTTCATGTTCGGGTCGAAACCTTCGACGGCGCGCAACAGCCCGAGGTTGCCTTCTTCGATGAGGTCTTGGAGATTCAGTCCTTTGCCGGTGTAACCGCGGGCGATGTTGACGACGAGTCGGAGATTGGCTCGAACCATTTGATCGCGAGCGGCTAAGTCGCCCTGGGCGATGCGGTGGGCGAGTTCTTTCTCTTGATCGGCGGTCAGCAGCGGGGTTTCGTTGATTTCGCGGAGATAGGTTTCCAACGGCGATTGCACGGCTTCGCTGCGAACTCGTCGAGGTCGAGTCATGGCGGCTCCCGCGAGAAAGTCGTGTGGCTCGGCCGGGCGGACGAGCCGACGCCCCGGCCTGTCCCTCAACTGGGACCGCAAGCGAATCGGCTGATTCGCTCCGCGCTCCGGGTATCGACCGAGCGGAATAACATTCTGGAAAGATGCCAGCCCTCCTGGCGACTCTCGTGAAAACCGTTGGCGGCACGAAGCGCTCAGGTGGCACGATCGGAACCGTTCCTGGGAGGGCAGACCGACAGGTTCGTCGGTGCGGCCGTCGGCCTGCCCCCTGCCGGTTGGCTATTTCTTTTCCTCGGTGCCGGGCATTTGGAACAGCGGACCAGCCTGGCCGGTCCCGCCGCGTAATTCCCGACGCGTTTCGCGCTCCCGAACGGGTTGAGATTCCGGGCCGGCCTCTTCTTCACCCAAGCCGTCGTAGAGGTTCTTGCGACTTAGGCCGATCTTGCGGTCTTTCACCTCGACGCGCAACACCTTGACCTCGATCTCGTCGCCGACTTTCACGACGTCTTCGGGGCTGTCAACTTTGTCATCGGCCAACTCCGAGACATGCAACAACCCTTCCAGCCCTGGCTCGAGTTCGACGAACACGCCGAAGTTCGTGATTTTCGTCACTTTCCCTTTGCAGACCATGCCCGGGCGGTACTTCGACGGGATGTCGCCTTCCCACGGATCGTTGGCCATTTGTTTCAGGCCCAGCGCGACGCGCTTTCGTTCCTGATCGACGTTGAGCACGACGCAGGTGACATGGTCGCCTTTTTTTACCACCTCGTTGGGATTGCTCACCTTGCGAACCCAGCTCATGTCGCTGACGTGGAGCAGTCCGTCGATGCCTTCCTCAATCTCGATAAAAGCGCCATAATTGGTGAGGTTTCGCACCACGCCGCTGACGATGGTCCCCGGGGGATAGCGTTCGGCCACTTTGTCCCAAGGGTTGGGTTGGATTTGTTTCATGCCGAGCGAGATTTCTTGTTTTTCGCGGTTGATGTTCAGGACCTGGACTTCGATTTGATCCCCGATGGAGACCAACTCGCTGGGATGATTGATCCGCCGCGTCCAACTCATCTCGCTGATGTGCACCAACCCCTCGACGCCCGGCTCGAGTTTGACGAAAGCCCCGTAGGACATGATGTTGACCACTTCGCCGACATGACGGCTGCCCACGGGGTATTTTTCCTCGACACTTTGCCAAGGACTGGGTGTCTTGTGTTTCAAGCTCAGCGCAATCTTCTCCTTCTCCCGATCGACGTTGAGGATGTACACCTCCAATTCCTGGTCGATTTTGACGACTTCGTGAGGGTTGGTGACCCGGCTCCAAGCCATGTCCGTGATGTGCAACAGGCCATCGATGCCTCCCAGGTCCACGAACGCGCCGAAGTCGGCGATGTTCTTGACCACACCCTTGCGGATCTGACCGACTTCGAGTTCGGCCAAGAGCGATTCCTTCTGCGAACGCCGACGGTCTTCGATGAGTTTGCGTCGGCTCACGACGATGTTCCGCCGACTCTCGTCGATCTTCAAAATCGTGCATTCAATCGTCTTGCCGACGTAATCGCCGATATCCGGGGGCCGGCGAATATCCACCTGCGACGCGGGCAAAAACACGTTGACGCCAATGTTCACCAGCAGGCCGCCTTTGATCTTCCGGAGCACGGTGCCGGTGACCACATCGCCTTCCTTGTGCTTTTCGAGGATGGCTTCCCATTCCTTCTGACGCTTGGCCTTGCGATAGCTCAGGGAGATGTTGCCGCTGTCGTCCTCCAACGTCTCCAGCAGGACTTGAACCCGATCGCCGGGCTTGGGCGGCACGATTTGGTCGCTGCCCTCTTCCTTCCACTCATCCAGCTTGATGATCCCCTCGGATTTGTAACCGATATCGATCACCACATCCTCGCCGCGGATCTCCCGCACCGTACCCTCGACGATCTTGTTGATGGCCACGGGTTCGCGGTCTTTTTCCAACCAATTGCCAAAGGCTTCTTCAAAATTCCGCTCGATCTCTTCTTGCGCCTGTTCTTCAGGCAGATCGAACTGGCGTAACAAATTCCGATTGACCATGAGTGATGAAATTCCTTGCTTGTCTCTCGACGCCATCCTGGCGGTAGAAGGAGAGATTTGGGTGAAGAAAGCCGGCCCGGCCCGGCTTGCCACCGCGGCGAGCGAAATCGGACCACCGGAATTCCCTAATTTTATGCGCACGGCAGGCGGCGGCGATGGGATGGTCCGCGAAGAAGGCCGGCCAGGGCAGCCGATTCTCAATGAACGCCAGTACAGTATATAACATCCCCGCCCGGGTCATGTCAAGGCTCAATCTTTGACAGGGAACGGAGCCGCGAGACCACTTGCGCGATGATGCGGCTGGCAGTGTTCACGTGCTCCGGGGTCAGGGTCGGACTGAGGCTGAGACGAATCGCGGAGCGCCACCGTTCCTCGGGCAGTCCCATTGAGCGGAGCACTGCCGAGGGGAGCAGCGATCCACTCGAGCAGGCCGAGCCGGTCGAGACGCAAACTCCCTCCAGATCCAGGGCCATCAACAGCGTATCGCTGCGGCATCCGGGAAATGACAGGTTTAGGATGCCGGGCGATCCGCCCGTCGGGGGGCCATTGAGGAAAACCGGGGCCGCCGATCGCGACAGCTGGTCCCATAATTGTTGTCGCAACGCGGCCAAATGTTGCTGTTCCCGCTCGTGGGCGTTGAGAGCCGCACGCAGAGCGGCGGTCATCCCCACGATGAGAGCCACTGGTTCGGTCCCGGGACGGCGTCCGCGTTGTTGCGGTCCGCCGAACAGCATGGGTTGGAGGGTGACGCAGCGATGGAGCAGCAACGCCCCGATACCGGGAGGTCCGCCGAATTTGTGTCCGCTGAGACTCAAGGTCGAGACTCCCAGCTGGTGGAAGTCGATGGGCATTTTGCCGACGGCCTGAGCGGCGTCGCAGTGAAAAGCTAGATCTGCTGCCACTGACCGCAACGCTGCGATATCTTGAATCGCCCCGGTTTCGTGATTGGTGAGCATGATCGAGACGAGACGCGTTTGGGGCGTGAGCGCCTCGGAGAGGCGTTGGGGCACGATGAAACCGTCGGGGGTCGGTGGCAACCAAACGACATCGAAGCCGCGACGGGCCAACTCCTCGATCGGCTCGACGACGCACGGATGCTCGATTCGGCTGGAGATGATTTGTCCGGGTGGTTGGCCGACCAGTCCAAATAGGGCGAGATTGTTCGACTCGGTGGCCCCCGAGGTGAAAACGATTTCGTCGGGGAAGGCACCGAGCAAAGCCGCGAGTTCTTCCCGCGACTCTTCCAGGGCGGTTCGCGCACGTCGGCCCAAGGCGTGGGCACTGGAGGGGTTGGCAGCGGGTCCGGTGAGCCACGGCTGCATCGCCTCCCAGACTTCCGGGCGTGGGGCCAGCGTCGCACTGGCATCGAGATCGATCATGGCAGCGCCATCATTTTTGAAGCGACCAAGGGGATTTTATCGGCCGGGTCCATCCGCGATTCGCTTGGCCGTACAATGCTGGGCAGGCGCGAGTCAGGCGGATCGGGTCGGGCGGTGACGTGCGGTCGATCCGTTGGATCAACGCGGGAAGGGGAGTCGACCAATTCGTGAATAGGCCGGTAATCGTCTGTGGCTTGGGCAAGATCGGTACCCGGGTACTCGATTTGCTGCGGGTGGCGGGGCTGAAAGTGAGCGTCATCGACATGAGGTGCCCGCCAGGGACGCGTCACGGGGTGACTTATTTCCGGGGCGACTGCCGCGATCCCCGTCTTCTCGAATTAGCCGGCGTCCGCGAGGCCCAGGCCGTGATCGTGGTCACGAGCGACGATTTGGTGAACACGGCCGCCGCCCTCGCTGCCCGACGCTTGAATCACCAAGTTCGACTGGTTGTTCGGATGTTCAACCCCAGTTTGCTCGAACGCCTCGGACCGTCCATCACCAACGCCCAGGCGCTGAGCGTCTCCGGGTTGACGGCCCCGATGCTCGCATCGACGGCTTTGACCGGCGAAGTCCTCGGGGCGTTCCGCGCCGAAGGCCAACATTGGCATGTGGCTCGCCTTTCGGTCGGAACAGATTCCGCCATCGCCGGCAAACGACTCACTGAGGTCGCCGACGAGTATGAGGTGATCTCGGTGGCTCACGAACCCAGCCACGCTCCCGCCGCCCTGCTGAATAATTTGCATCGCGAAATCGTGATCCAACCCGGCGATAGTCTCGTGGTCTGCGGTCGGCCGGAGCATTTACGTCGGTTGTTATCGGTGGGCGAAGGTGCCGATTGGGAACGTCGACTTCTGGGCGTGCAATGGGCGGGTCGATTGCGTCGTCTCGCCCGAGTCGTCTGGCGTGCCTTGATGGAAGTCGATTTGACGTTGAAGATTTCCGGAATCGTCCTTTTGACAGTTTTCGTCTCGAGTACCCTGATCTATTACTTCACGGGCATGGCCACGTCGCTGCCCGACGGATTGTATCGAACCATCAGCGTCACCGCGACGGGCGCCGACATGAAGGCGGACCGTTACGAGGGTTGGCAAAAAATTTTCGTTAGCGTCTTGCGCATCGCCGGAGCGGTGCTGACGGCGGCATTCACGGCGATCTTTACCAATTTTCTGTTACGGGCGCGCTTGGGTGGGGCATTGGAATTGGGGCGAATTCCCGACAGCGGCCACTTCGTGGTCTGCGGCCTGGGCAACGTGGGCTTTCGAGTCGTCGAAGAACTGCTCAAATTCGACGAACGTGTCGTGGTGATCGATCGTCGCACGGACAATCCCTTCCTGGTCACTTGCCGTCGCTTGGGTGTTGCCGTCATCAATGGTGATGCCACCATTGCCGAGGTTCAGCGCCAGGCGCGCGTGGATTCGGCCCGGGCGGTCATCGCGGCCTCCTCGAACGACCTGGCCAATCTCGAAATCGCCTTGATGGCCCGGCAAATCAATCCCAAGCAGCGCGTCGTGATGCGCTTGAGCGACGATAGCTTGGCTGAGATGCTTCGGGAAGTGGCCGATGTCCGCCTTGCCTTGTCCCTGCCGGGGCTAGCCGCCCCCGCCTTTGTGGCGGCCTTGTATGGGGATCGAGTCGAGAGTTTGTTCCGAGTCGGCCAACAGATCTTGGCCGTCGTCGAATTAACCGTTCAACCTGATGACCCTTGCCTGAAGGATCAAACCTTGCGGGCCATCGCGATTGACTACCATCTCATCCCTTTGGCTGGCGGCGGTGCCGACAAACGTTTGCAAGCCGGCGAGGCGCTGGTCGCCATCGGCACGCTGAAAGATCTCGAACCCATTTTCCGACGCCAACCCGCCCCCGCCGAATTCACCGTCCAGATCAATCAGATTTCGCCCATGTTCGTCAAAGACGTTGCGGTGGTCGTCGGCGTCGAAAACGGGATCGGTACCGCCGCCGCTGAGGAATTGTTGCGTCAATTGCCGGTCCGCGTCGGCGGTCAACTCACTCGGGGTCAAGCCGAAGATCTCCGCGAGCTGTTGGCCCGGCATCGCGTCGACGTCGAGATCGTTCCGGCGTAATTGCCATCCTCGTCACGGCGGTCGAAGTTCGTTCGTCACGCTCTGGAGCTTGGACGATCATCCCATCGACGCGCTGCTTGTGGGCGGCCGAGTGAGTGCTGACGATCGACGATTATCGAAGACGTAATACACAGGCTCGCTGAAAAGACTTTTCTGTCTTGAATCACGGTTGAGTTGGCCGGAATACGCCCCATGTCGGAGCGTGCTCTTCGTCTTGCGGATGACACCGACGCGCACGAACCCCGCTCGCTCGAAAAATGGGTTGACCTGAGCCATCGCCGAGAGTGTTTCCAGCCACGGCACCGGACAGGTCTGGCAGGCACGACGAACGAAGGCGGCGGCGATTCCCGCCCCTCGGTACGTCGGGTGCAATACCACGCGAGAGAGGACCCACAATTGCCGGTTGAGGGCTGCCATCGATGTCTCCTTTCGGGGATGAGTCAGCCCAAAATAACGATTCCGTAACCGCAGACTGGCCGCCGCCGTCGCAAAAACGCAGATGCCGATCGGTTCGTCCCGATGCCATAAGAGAACAACCCGTTTCACAAATCCGAGATCGTGGCTGCGGTAATGCCACCGAGCGAAATACGACCAGTCGGCGACGGTACCTTCCGACAGCCAAAGCTGAGGTGCGAAACTAATCGTTTTTTTTTGACGTCGCGCCGGTCGATATCGATCTGTCCCTCACCGTGGCAACGGACGATCACATTCGGGTTCAAATCGTCCAGCAGATCGTCATGGGTCGTGGCGAGAAGAAATCCGGTCCCCGTGCGGGTCGCCAATTTGCGCACATTGAATGCGAGGACCTTGGCGAGGGGGCGATCCAACAACGCCGCAAATTCGTCGGCCATGACCCAACTCGGCCTCGCATCCAACGCCACTGCCAGGCGAAACCGTGCCCGCTGACCATCAGATAGTTCTGCCGGCGTTCGGAGCATCAAGCGGGCTTCGGAAAGGCCGCACATCGACAGTCGCTCGAGGTTCGTTGGCAAATCTCCCTGAAGCGCATCCACTAAGGGGAGATCGGGCAGGGGCATCGCTTGAGCATCTTGGGCCTGAAGAGCGTCCCCGACGGCACGGAGGAGTGAGGATTTTCCGGAACCTGACGGGCCAAGAAACAACACCACATCGCCAGGTTGAAGATCCAATACGACGTTGTCGGCCACGATCAGGGGCGCTTCGACCGGCGACAGGCCGAACAGATCCGTGACTCGATTCGCCGCCAGACTGCGGTGTTTTGGGCGGATCGGATATTGAATGTGGAGAGTCAATCGAGGCATCTGGAGCACTCCTCGAGATACGGAACTAGCGGATGATCGGAGCTCGAGCCGAAGAAAGCAGCCAAGCGGTGCCCATGGCGGCGGCATCGAGAAGATCGTCATGATCGCCGTGCGGAAACTGAGTCATTTGCAGATAAAGAGTCTCTTGGGCGGGGTGAACGCCGTGCTCATGACCCCGGAGGCGGAACATGCCTTGAAAGACCGATGTCGAGAAAAGGCGGACGCGGGTCAGCTTGTCGGTGGTTTGGGTCACGGGCAAAAGTTTGCCTCCCAGGGGCGTTCGGGTTTTGAGAAGGTCCGCGAGACCGCGGAAGGCGGCGTTGGCTTCCAACACGATGACGTCGGGATGCCAACGATCGTGGGCATCGCGGATGAGGTCGATCAAGTCGGGGAAACGGACCCGATGGGCTCGAGCCTCGACACAGTAGATGAGATGCTGTTCATCTTGCACCAGGACGACCAAGGCGGATGCATCGGCCGTTTGTTTCGATGAGATGGCCGGATCGATCGCCAAAAGAGTAACCTGCGAGGGGGGAAGAGGTTCGTGCCAGAATTGAACGACCCGACGGGGAATGATGACGTCGTCATCGGAAATGGAGCAGAGCCGGTAGGCGCGAGCGAACGAGGATTCGCCGATTTCCTGACGTCGATCGATGAGTCGCTTCCGGGGCCATCGCTCGGGCCAGATCGGCTCGAAATCGGGACCGATGGCTCGACGAAACAAAGCGAATGCGGGATTGCGTTTCAGTTCGGCGTTCAGATCATCGCGGTGCCACGGCGTAAAAATGCACCAAATTCGACCGTCGGGCTCCAAAAGGTTCATCAGATTGTCGCGGAAGAGAGTTTTGACTCGTTCACGATCGGCCCGACTGACCAGGGCACGGACATCGACGATGTCGTCGCAGACCAACAAATCCGCCCGGGTGCCGGTGGCGGCCGAGTCGATCCCCAGCGTCGTGACGCTCGGGCCGATCACCTCCGCCGGTCGGCAAACGGTAAAACGCTCGGGTGTCCAAGGCGTACCGGGCACCAACTCGGGGAAGACGAAACGGACTCGGGGGTTGCCGGCAATCGAATCGCGCAGGAATCGGCCCCGCTCGATGGCCAAGGCATCGGTCGCGCACACCACTTTGATTCGCAGCCACGGGCGATGACCGAGCTCCCACAAGACCCGGATCATCACTTG
>CAKZUU010000301.1 GCA_937922175.1 uncultured Gemmataceae bacterium | reverse complement strand
CCAGGGTTCCGTCCGGGGGTCGATCGTTTGGGGGCACGTGAAAAGGTGCTGCAACAGATCCTCGACCGCAAGTTCGGCCGTGTCTTCAAACCCAACTTTGAAGCCAAGGAACTGAAATTGCCCGAGGAACTGAAAACGAATTTAACCCTCACCACGACGCAGGTGGATGCCGACAAGGGTTGGCTCACTCTCGCGTGGCGGCGGAAAGCCCGATGAGTAACGACGCTCCGCAAATTCCCTTTGCCGACGGGCGGTTCGGCAACCGCGAGGCTGCCGAATCGCCCGTCGCTGCTCAGGAAGTGCTTGTTACACCGCTCGATTGGGCGTTGATCACGCCATCCCGATTTCTTTCTTCAGAGTCGCGTACCAGTTGCTGAACCAGCCGGTCTTTACTCTGTTCAACCCAGAATCTTCCATGACCTCGACGATCATCCGCTTGATTTGGATATCGTTTTTCTTGCCGGCGATCTTCCGCTTGGTGTTCTGGAAGATCAAGTCGAACTCCTTCTGGTCGATTTTGCCGTCGTTGCCTGCCGCCGTTTCGACTTGCGCCTTGACTTCACGCAAGATTTCGCTTTCGAGTATGTACCCGTGGTGGTCACAGACCTGAGCCAAGGCAGCACGAGCCGAATCGATGCTGATCCCTTGTTGAATCGCGACCTGGAGAATCTCGCGCTCTTCGTTCTTGTCCACATACTTGTCGTCATAAGCCCGAAGCTTGATTTCATCGACAAACCGGCGTTTGACGTCATCGAGCGACATGAGAGAACCTCACAAAAAAAGAAACGACGAACCCAGGCGTCAGTTTATAGCAAACACCACCCCCGATAGTGGCATTTTCCTGAAGGTTATTTCGTAGGAAATGCTCTTCCATTTTTGGTTGTTCTGCCGGATTATACCCACCTGGAAAACGAGGTCAATCAAAAACCCCTCTTGGATCACGAGTTAGATTCACGGTGATGCATGAAACATTCCGCCGATTCGACGTCTGCTCCGGGTGCTCGCAAGGTACTGTTCCTTTTGATCGCCATCAGCCTGATGAACTACATCGACCGGCAAATCCTCGCCGGCGTCATGCCGGAGATCGAGAAAGATCCGGTCTTCGGCCTGCTCGGAGATCCCGACGCGAAGTTTTGGAAGAACTTGCTCGCGACGGCGTTTTTGGTCAGCTATATGACCTCCGCCCCGTTGTTTGGCTGGATGGGCGACCGGATCGGCCGACGGTGGGGCCTGGTCGGCCTTGCGATCATCTTTTGGAGCCTCATCAGCGGTGCCTCGGGGCTGGCCATCTCCTTCAACATGCTCTTCCTCACTCGTTGCCTCATCGGCATCGGCGAGGGAGCTTACGGGCCGGTGGGGATGGCCCTCCTCTCCGATGTCTTCCCTCCGAAGAGGCGAGGCTTCGTGATCGCGCTGGTCAGCGCGACGATCCCTGTCGGCAGCGCGATCGGTTTCGCGATCGGGACAATCGTCGCCGGATCGTCGCTTGGGTGGCGCTGGGCCTTTTACCTGGTCGTGCTTCCCGGTATTCTTCTCGGATCCATCTGCTACCTGATGCCCGAACCCAAACGCGGGCAGTCCGAGACTCAACCCGTAGCTGATCGTTCCGTTGGGCCCTGGGAAGCGATCCGGTTGTGTCTTCGCATCCCGTCTTACCTCCTCTCAACCGCGGGGTACACGGCCATGACCTTCTGTACGGGCGGTATCGCCGTGGTCGTAATCGACTATGTTTATGAACGCCAGGGAATTTATGAACTGACCGCCCAATCGTACGTGGCGGCGTCCGCGAATGACTCGCTCAAAGCCAAACTTGCCCCCCTGGAGGGCCGAGAGTATCACGGCGCCGACGACTTCAAGCATGCCCTGAGAGGCCAATTGAGCAAAGAAGAGTTGGGCCGACTTTGGGGACCGCTCCGCGAGGGCTCTCGACTGGCCAAATCGCCGGAACTTGGACCGGTCGGTGTCTATTTCGGTGGCATCCTGGTGGTCGGCGGGTTGCTCGCCACTTTGGCGGGTAGTTTCCTCGCCGAGACCCTGAAGCGAAAAGGCATCCGCTTCGGCGATTTTCTCGTATCGGGTTGCGGAGCGTTATTCGGCCTGCCTTTCTTGATCGCCCTGCTGTATGTGCCCTTCCCCTACGCCTGGGGCATGCTCTTTTTGGCCATTCTCGGGTTGTTCTTGAATACCGGACCGGTCAATACCATCTTGGCGAATACGACGCCGCCAGCGATCCGCTCCACCGCGTTCGCCCTGAATATCTTCTTGTTGCATGCTCTCGGCGACGTGATCTCCCCTCCGATCATCGGACGCGTCACCGACCGCTTCGACTGGACCAGCGCGTTCCTGGTCATCTCCGGCATGGTGCTGCTTAGTGCCGCATTGTGGCTCTTGGGCTGCCTGTTCCAAAAACGCGACGAAGATCGGATGCCCCAACTGTTGGCCTCGAATTGATTCACAAGAAATTGGGCCGGCAAATACCGTTTCGGCACGGTTCGCCTCTTTGGGGGTAACGGACGAACCGGTCCGCATGGAGGGCATTCCCGATATGCGGCCTGCGCTCGACTCGCCTATAATTTCTTTCCCACGGTAGGTTTTTCGGAGGTCGAGTGCCATGCCCGAAACCCGGGAATTCAAGGCCGAACTGAAACAATTACTGCATCTGATCACCCATTCGCTCTATTCGAATCCCGAAATCTTCCTGCGCGAACTGATCTCGAATGCAAGCGATGCCATTAATCGACTCCGATTCGATTCGCTGACGCACGCGGACCTGCTGGAAAATGACAAGGATTGGAAGATTCGCATCACGGTGAACAGGGATGCCTCCACGTTAACGATCTCGGACAACGGGATCGGCATGTCGCGCGACGAGGTGATCGAACATCTGGGAACGATTGCCAAGTCGGGGACCAAGGCGTTCCTCGAAGCTTTGCAAGCGAAGCAGGAGTCCGCACGGCCTGAACTGATCGGCCAATTCGGTGTCGGCTTCTACTCCGCTTTCATGGTCGCCGACAAGGTGACTGTCGTCACACGTCCGGGCGGCAGCAGCTCCGGCACTCGCTGGGAGTCCGACGGGCAAGGGTCGTTCACGCTCGAGTCATGCGAAAAACCGACGCGAGGTACCGATGTCACCTTGCATCTGAAACCCGATGCCCGGGAGTTTCTCGAGGAATGGCGGATCCGTCAGGTCGTCAAGAAGTTCTCCGATTTTATCGAGCATCCGATCGTCATGGAAGCGGAAAAGGCCCAAGGAAAACGCGAGGAAGAGACGCTCAACTCCCGAAAGGCGATCTGGCTGCGGTCGAAAAACGAAGTGACGACCGACGAGTACCACGCCTTTTACCGTCAACTCAGCCTCGACGATGCCGACCCCGCCAAGGTGCTGCACTACAAGGGTGAGGGAAAAATCGAATTTCGGGCCTTGTTGTTTATCCCCTCGCATCGGCCCGCTCTTCTGGATTGGGGCGAACCAAAGGGGGGCCTGCGGCTGTACATTCAGCGCGTGCTAATCATGGAACGATGCGAGGCGCTGTTGCCGCCGTACCTCCGCTTCGTCACCGGCGTGATCGACGCGATGGACCTGCCGTTGAATGTTTCACGTGAAATCCTTCAGCAAAACCCGCAGTTGGAGGTGATTCAAAAAAACGTCGTGCGCAATGTCCTCGACGCGCTGGCCGCGATGAAAAATACCGAATTCGACAAATACCGCGAATTTCATCGTGGTCTGGCTCCGATTCTCAAGGAAGCCTTCCACCAAGATTGGGCGAATCGAGAGAAAGTCGCGGATTTGCTCCTGTTCGAGTCGATGAACACGCCCCAGGGACAATTCACGACGCTCAAAGATTACGTCGAGAAGGCGCCGCCGGATCAAGAAGCGATCTGGTATCTCATCGGCGAGACGCGAGAACAGATCGAGCACTCGCCGTACCTCGAGGCATTTCGGGCCAAAAACCAGGACGTGCTCCTGTTGACCGATCCGATCGACGAATTTGCGATGCCCGCTTTGGGAAGCTACAAAGGCAAACGGCTCCAACCTGTGGATCGCGGCGACCTGCCCGGCAAAACCGACGAAACTCCACCCGACGCCGAGTCTTATCGGCCATTGTTGGAATTTCTCAAAGCGAAGTTTGAGGGAGAGGTCAGTGACGTGCGTCTTTCTCAACGGTTGACGGAGAGCGCGGCGGTCCTCGTGGCCGATGCCGGAGCAATGACAGCACACATGGAACGACTGATGGCTCGGATGGGGCGGCAAGTCGACGGGCCACGCCGCGCTCTGGAACTTCATCCTTTACATCCTGCCGTCGTCGCCTTGCGGGAACGGCACGCTGCCAACCCGCAGGATCCCCTCGTCGATATTCACGCTCGCTTGCTCTTGGACCAGGCCTTGATTGCCGAAGGCTCAAAACTTCGCGATCCCGCCGGTTTCTCCAAGCGCATCAATACTCTTTTGGCCACAGTCGGCAAAAGTTGAGTTATGATGACATGCAGCAACGCGGATCATGCGACCCGTTTGACGAGCCGCCGCCGAGGAGATCTTTCAATGTACCGCTTTTTTCTCGCCCTGACCCTGGGGTTCACACCGATCATCGAAGCGGCGGCGGGCCCCAAAAAGATTGTTCTTGTGGCGGGACCGAAAAGTCACGGACCGATTGGGAATGGCATCCACGATTACGGCTGGTCGGTGAAGCTTCTCAAAGCAATGTTGGAGGCGTCCAACGTCAACGATCAAGTTCTAGTCGAAGTTCATTTCGACGGTTGGCCGCAATCCTCCCATTCTCTTGACACGGCCGATACCCTCATGATCGTCTCGGATGGTCGAGACGGTGATCTCTTCGCCGAGGCGCTGCATTTGGCAAGCCCGGAGCGAGTCCGCGAGGTGAATCAGCACATGAAGCGGGGCTGCGGGCTTGTCCTTTTTCATTTCGCCACTTTTGCGCCTCAGCAATATGCGGCCGAGGTTCTCGACTGGTGTGGTGGGTACTTTCAGTGGGAGCAAAATGGCAAGAGAGATTGGTACTCCGCTATCACGATGTTAGAAGCTGAGGTCCAGATCCCCTCACCGGATCATCCCGTCGCGAGGGGATTGAAACCATTTCGTTTGAAAGATGAGTTTTACTACAACCTGCGCTTTGCGGAGCCGCCTGGCACGGTTGTCCCTTTGGCGACCGTGCCCGCTCTGAAAGGGCGAGATCCCGATGGCAATGTCGTCGCCTGGGCGCGGCAGAGGGGAGATGGTGGTCGAGGATTCGGCACCACTTGCGGGCATTTTTACGACAATTGGAACAATGAGTCGTTCCGCAAACTGATCCTCAACGGGATCGTCTGGTCAGCCGGAGTCGATGTGCCGCCCACCGGTGTGACCGCTCCCTTTTTTTCTCGCGACGAATTGGATCGGTTGCTCCCGATCGGTCCACGCTCCAAATGAAAGGTCAGGGAGCAACGACGGGGAACGTTGCCCCCCCTTGGGGCCAATTTCTTCTCCATCAAGCCTGTTGGAGAGCCTCCCCTCGACCGCGAGGAACCTTGGGTGGGCCACGATGAATATCGTGGTGCGAACCCACGTTTGCATCCGCCTCAAGCTTTTTGTTGACCGAGGCGAGCATCACTTTTTCTCTGGCGACGGCTCTTTGAGACTCGCGAGGTATTCGACGAGGTCCCGCAATTCGCGGAGTGATAGCTTTTTCACCAGATCGTCGGGCATGGCCGACGCACCGCGACGACGCTCTTCGACCTGAGATTTATCGATCGTCAGAAGCTGGGCGTCGGCTGTCATCAGCTTGAGGCTGGTATCATCTTCGCTCTTCAGAACTCCGGTGACGGTCTTGCCGTCGGCTAATTCCAGCACAACCGAGTCGAAGCCCTTGGCGATTTCCTTGTCGGGAAAGACGATGGCTTCGAGGAGATATTGTCGCGATTGGCGGGCACCGATGCCGGCGAGTTCCGGACCGACCTCCCCGCCGACCCCCTGAAGTTTGTGACATTTGATGCAGGTCACTTCGGCTTTGTGCAAGAGGATGTCACGCCCTTTAGCGGGATTGCCACCAACGAGAGCATCCCGGAATCGCCACAGTGGGTCGTCGGCGGGACGTGTCCGCTCCAGGACTTGGAGCGCTTGTGCGAGTTCCGGAGTCTTCCGGGCGGCGGCCGCCTCTCGCACATCAAGCCGCAGCTCTGGCGGAACCTCGCCACGAGCGAGTCGTTGAGTCCAGTCGAGCAAAACCGAGTCGGCCTCGGGTCGTCGCAGTCGAGCCAATGCGGAGAGTGCTGCTTGTTTTTCGACCGTTTCCCCTTGGTTGAGCACTTCGACGAGTTGCGACACCGCCCGATCCGGTTGACGCGTCGCCATGAGAGTCAGGGCTTCGGCCCGGAGTTCGGGCGATCGACTCTTTCGGGCAGCGGCCAGGACACGATCCAACACCGGATCGTTCAGTTGGTGCAAGGCTTGCAATGCCTCGATGCGCGACGCCGCAGACTCAGTTCCGTCGCTGACGATTTGGCGGAGAGCATCGACTACCTCGCGAACACCCAATCGAGCCGACACTTTGGCCGCTTCGCGGCGGAGAGGCTCGGGCCCTGTGAGAAATGCTCCCAAGCGCGAACGGAAGGCTGAGGCGGCGAAGGTAGAATCTCGGGTGGTCAAGGGACGCCATTCGTTGGTCACGCGATCTCGCTTCGAAGGATCTGCCCACTCCCCGAGCATCGCCACCGCTTCGACTCGCAGTGGCAGGGGCGTGTCGGTCGCCGCGGCGAACTCCGCCAAAGCCTCGGCATTTTCCCGACCTCCCAACCGAAAGTGGGCGTTCAGCGCCCGCCACAGTACCGCTTCCGGAAGCTGCCTTTGAGCCAACCGATGGGCCAAGGCGGATAATGCCGGCGGATTCGGTTGGTCGTCGTGCAAGGCCCGGGCAGCCTCGACCACGACTTGTGGATCGGAGTCGTTCAATGCCGCGCTCAGGCGTTTCACCGCCTCTGGATCGGGCAAATTCCGTCGCCATGCCACCACGATGGCTTGTCGGACCGCAGGCGGTTCCGACGCCCAGGACGCAAGGCTTTGCGGGTGCAGACGTGACAAAGCCAGAATCCCCGCATGTCGAAGATAGGAATCATTCTGCGAGTCCCGCAACATCTCGAGGACCGCTGAACGAAGCGACGCTTGAGCCTTCTTGGTTATGGTAGTCTCTGCCAATCGTCGCGCCAGTCCCAACGATGCAAATAATCGAACACGAGGGTCAGCATCGCCCAAGGCGACGGTAAATGCCGACGGCGCCAGCGGTGATTCGCCGAGCACTCGATAGGCCTGAGCCCGGATTTCCGAGTCGTGATCACCGGCCGCCGTTCGGATCGCGGCCAACACTTCTTCATGAACTTCGCGACCGTGTTGCATTGCGTTTCGGATGATTTGCCCCAATGCCCAGAGCGCATGCACTCGGGCGAGCCGCTCTTCCGGATTGCGGGCTTGAAGCACCGCCAAGCGCGACAGTCCTGCGACCACGTCGTTCCGCGGCCCGGCCCCGCTCGGCTCGGAGATCGCCCGCTCTGCCAAGGTGAATTGGGACTCCAAGCGTACTCGGCGATCCGCGTGGGCAAGCAATCGCAGTAAGTCCTCGGTGGTTCGACGGGAAAAGCCCTCGGCCAGCAACCGACGCACCTCGTCAACGGAGGGATGTTTTTCCGCTTCCGGATGTGCGAAGCGATAGATGCGGCCCTTGCCGGGTTGATTCCAACCTTGAACCCAGTCGCTGATGTACAACGCTCCATCCGGGCCAAAATCGCAGTCCGTCGCCAACACCCTCCAGATGAATTGCTCCGGCCGATGCAACTCGAACGAGGCTCCTCGGGGTTTCAATGAGAACGCCCAGATCCCGCTGTTGTCCGACCCCCCGCGAAAGTCCGCCAGAAAAAAGTGATCGACATATCTCGTCGGCAGGGCAGAGACGCCCGGATGGTAAGCCAACCCCGAGGGGCCATCGCTCAGATGCGCCAGCGGAGGTACGATGGACGCTGAGGCGTTGTCGGGAGGCAAGTGCCAGAGTTTCTCGGCATTCCAAGGGCCACGTTCCCCCAGCCGGCTCCCGTATTGGTAATACATCCGCCACCCGCTGTCGCCTCCATCGATAATCTGGACGAGTCGTGCCTTGTCCCCAGCGTCGCTGTTGTTATCAACGGTGAAAAGGTTTCCAAAACGATCGAACGCCAGCTCCTGCGGATTACGCAGACCGATGTGAACGATTTCGAGATGACTCCCATCTGGTTCGCATCGCAGCACCGCTCCGCTGTCCGGATTCACCCACTGCTTGCCTTCGCGGCTTCGGACGTTCAAGCCTCGGTCGCCGATGGAAAAATAAATCCGTCCGTCCGGACCCATTACCAGCCCGTGCAGATCATGCCCCAGAAATGCGACGTGAACGCCGTACCCATAATGCAACGATTCCCGCACGTCGGCCTGATGCCGGCCCTTGGTGTCGCGCAACAGCCAAAGGTCGGGGATGTTCGCATACCACACCGAATCTCTCCGTGCCAACAACCCCGAACCGATGCCGCTGGCGGCTGACTTGAATCCGTCAGCAAAAATCGACGACTGATCCGCGACTCCGTCGCCATTTGAATCCCAGACTTTCTTGACCCGATCCTCGTATCGCTCGTAAATCTCTGAGAACTTCTCCTTGGCGTGTTTTCGATGCATCGCTACTCGGTCCTCCACGGTGCGAGCGGCGATATCATCGTCGAGCCAGTACATGTGAGCGCGATTATCTGTCACTCCACGATGCAGACGATAGGTCTCGCCGACGAAGCATTCTCCCTTCTCGTTGAAGGCAAAACAGACGGGATTGTGCAGCAGCGGCTCACATGCCCACAGCTTCCCGACGACGCCTGACGGCAGCCGAAACTGCCGCAACGCTCGCTCGGCTTCGGCCTTGTTCGGCGGTTCGGCCGCGGACGTTCCAAAGACCGAGGCGACCACGCAGGCGATTGTCAAGAGGACAAGGCGTATCATGAGGTCGAATGCTCCAGCACTGAGACTCAGAATTCCCCCTCTTATTATGAGCAACAACTTCCGCAAATTCTTCTTTTCGCCTGAAAAAACATTCCCCCGAATGTCGCGACGACGTCAGATGTGCACACCGAAGAAGACGACGCTTCGTCGGCAACCTCCTTCATCATTCGCCGTCGAGGCCGATACAATCGCGGCAACGCACGGTGATTTGAAGAATTGCCGCGTTAAGGTCGGAAGGCAGTGGGTCATCTTGTAAGACGAACGATCGTGACGAGGGTTTCCCCTCGTAACGTTGGCCCGGGTCAAAAGATGCTGGCCATCAGCAGGCGTGCCGTCCAGAGCAGAGTCGCTCGTTCGGTTCGCGTGTAAATGCCCCGGTCGAGGATACGTTGCAGCTTGTCGACAGTTGATTTGACCAGTTTTTTCTGAGCATCGCTGAGCGTGAACAGGAGCGGATTCTCGAGGACACGAGCGAGCAACAAAGCGATGGTCCGAACTTCGTCAAGGTCCGGGGGTAATACGTCTTTGGACCAGGTCGGCGAGATGTCCGTGTCGACCAGTCGTGCGGTCAGGTCGTAGATCCAAAGACTGATCTTGTGAAGTTTCTGGTAGTCGATGCGGTCGGGAGTATCTTGGGGCGTGTGGTAGTCAGTGTGGGTCCCGGTACTGAAAAACAGGAAGGGGATGCGACGATCGCGGAAAGGCCCGTAATCACTGCGAGTTCCGATGAAGTCCGTACCGACACGCCCGACCTTCAGTCCCTCCGGCGGGTCGACCTGTTCAAGAAGCCGGCGAAGTTCGGGCGATTGCTCGCTCCCCAAGGCGAAGACATACTCCGTCATCACGTCCGCCATGGCCCGGCCAATCATATCGGCCGTCAAAAATGCCCGCAGTTTTCGCCATTCCAGGGGCGGGTGGGCCGCGAAGTGCGTCGAACCCAGCAGCCCCGTTTCCTCCTGGTCGAACACCACGAAAACAATCGTTCGGCGGGGCTTCGTCGCCCGAAGGGCGAACCGCTCGGCCACCTCGAGGAGCATGGCACAACCCGAGGCGTTGTCGTCGGCTCCCGGATAAAACGTTCGGCCTTGAACTCCCAAGTGATCCAGATGAGCACTTAGCACCACCCACTCGGAAGCCAGCATTGGATCTTGACCGGGCAGAATCGCTGCGACGTTTTGACCGATGAAGCTGTTCCCGTCCTTGTCGGCTTTCCAGGGGATCGGCTGAAAATAGGAACGATCGAAGGCCGGCTGTAGTTTCAACGCGGCGAACGCCTCGGCGAGATGTCGAGCGGCTCGAGCGGCTCCCGGCCCCCTTCGCCCGAGAAACTCCGACGACGACAGGCGATAGACATGGGCCTTTAGTTCCTCGGGGCGGATCTCCTCGGATCGCTCCTGTTCGATCTTTTCATCGATCGCCGGTTCCGCTGCCAGAATCAGGGAACCAACAAGCAAGGGAAACATCGGCTGATCTCCCGGAAGCTGTTCGATGCCCGCACAAAAATGCCCGAGCGAATGCGAACTCGTCGCAATGTTCCGCACCATCACAACCGCTGCAACTCGCCGGTTTGCGGCAGATCGTCCAGGCTCGACAGGCCGAACAATTCGAGGAAGCGCGGTGTCGTCACATAAGCCGTCTCGCGAGGGCCAATCTCCGGCTGCGAAACGACGGCAATTAAACCCAGACGGATCAACTGTTGCAAGACGCTTCGTGACTCCGCCCCCCGTTGGCGATCAATCGCGACCTTGCCGATCGGCTGTCGATAGGCGATCAGCGCCAGCACATCCAAGGCGACGGGCGTCAATCGAGCCTCACGCGGAGAGGCGGTCAGTCGCTCACGTACCCAACGAAATTGCGGTTTCAGCGTTAGAACAACGCCTTGCGGCGACTTCTGGATGACATACGGCCGACCCTGTCGCCGATAGTCGCGGTTGAGTTCGCTTACGATGTGGTCAAATTGCTCGCCGCGGAGGTCACGCACAATCTCCTGGGCCCGCTCGGCAGACAGCGGCTGCCCCCCGACAAAAAGGATCGCTTCGATGATTTGCCGCGGTGTCGGCGGCACGTCGCTGGATTCTTTCATGGCGTGTGCCGCAACCAGACGATCCCCGTATAGGCCGTCCCCACCCATGTCGCCAGGAAAAGACAGCCCAGAATCACGTGCCCACGGCGTCGCCGACTCAGGCCCGTGACCAACATCAACGGTAACAAAATCGTCGACGGGATCGAGAAACCCAAGTGGACGTTCATCTTCCGCCGGTCGTCGTCGTTGAAGTATTCAAAGATCGACGGATCCACGAATCGGATGATCGCTTCCAGCCCCAGAACCGCCGAAAGGGTCAGGACGAAAAACACGAGATTGAGCCGACCATGCCAACGATATTTGCCCATCAGCAGGCAGACCAGGGAGGCCGCCAGAATCAACGATACCGCCGCCACCGCGATTTTCAGCGTGAAAATGATGTTGGGACCGGTCAACAGAGCTTCTCCTCACAACGACTTCCCGATACGTTAGCGACGCGGGCAGCATCTGTCCTGCAACCGGAACATGTGTCCGGTTTTCACACCCGCCGTTATAAAATGACCGCATGCGCGAGGTTCTGAGCGAACTGTTGGCGACCTTAGAACAAGGTCGGGACGGAGTCTTGTGCGTTGTGGTGGAGACGCGGGGCTCCACCCCCCAAAAAGCCGGGGCCACCATGCTGGTCTTCCCCGACGGTGGTCAGATCGGTACGCTGGGAGGCGGGTGTGTCGAAGCGGAGGTTCGACAACGAGCCCTCCGCGGATTAGCTCAAGGCGACTCGGCGGCCCAGTTGCTCACGTTCTCTCTCGACGACAACTACGGTTGGGACGACGGCCTGATATGTGGTGGGAGAATGGCGATCCTGGCCCAACCGATCGGCGCGTCCTCGCGGACGACAGCCCGGCCCTATTTCTTGCGTCTGTTCGACTTCATCTCTCGCGGGACCGGCTGCATTGAAGCGATCGCCCTGCATGTGCCCAGCCTGCCGGTCGGTTGTCGCTTCCTCTTCGATGCGGAGCACCAACTGGTCGCCTCCTTCGGCGTCGATGGCCCGCCCGAATCGATTCGGCGAAGCCTGCCCGACCTGCGGCAGCGGCCCAAGGCTCAATTGAGCGCGGGTGTGGCGTATCTGCCGATCCTGGAACGCCTCCGGCTGTTGATTGTCGGCGCTGGACATGTCGGCCAAGCGGTCGCCGAATTGGCCGCGCGAGTCGATTTCGATGTCTGGGTGTTAGACGACCGGCAACGATACGCCCATCCCGAACGCTTCCCCCAGGCCAAGCGGTTGATCATCGGCGACATCGGCCGATCTCTCAAAGCGCTGGTGGAAAACGATGAAATCACCCCCTCCACGTTTGCGGTGATCGTCACCCGAGGACACAACCATGACGAGGAGGCCCTCTACCACCTTGCACCGACTCCGGCCGGCTACGTCGGAATGATTGGGAGCAAGCGGAAAATCCGACTTATCTTCGATGATCTTTTAGCCAAGGGGATCTCTCCCGAAGCGTTGCAACGGGTTCATGCTCCTGTGGGTCTGCCGATCGGTTCGCAAACCGTCCCTGAGATTGCCATCAGCATCGTCGCGGAGTTGATCCAATGTCGCAATCTCGCGACGTCGCGCCCTTCGCCATCGTCCCTGCCGCGGGTCTGAGCCGCCGCATGGGAGAGCCCAAACTCACACTGCCTCTCGGCAGCCAAACGGTCATCGAGCGAGTCGTCACCGCTCTGCGCGATGGCGGCTTTCAACCCGTCGTCGTTGTCGCGCCGGGCCAGAACCGTTTGGCCTCCTTGGTCGAAAAGGCGAGCGCCCTTCGCCTCGAACTCCCGCACCCCACGACCCATATGCGGCAGACCGTCCAATTCGCCCTGGATTATCTTCTTCGTTGCTTTTC
>CAKZUU010000300.1 GCA_937922175.1 uncultured Gemmataceae bacterium | reverse complement strand
GGGCAAAGCGGTGGCAGCACCGGTCAGCAGTTTTGCTGACCTTTGGAGTGAACGCCTACCGGAGGCGATCCGCCATCAATCAGCCACCTTTTATGTCGATTATTGGGCTTATGGGCCGGGCAACGAATGGTTCGACAAGTTCCTGTCTGCTCTGCGTCCTGCCGAGGGGGGCGACATGCCCACAACGCCCGAGGTCGCCCGCAGCTTAAACCTGGACGAGAGGTTACTCGATCTGCTACCCCGCTCTTGGAAGAGACCTTCGTCAACCACGACGCCGCCGGCCAAAGGGAAAAAGCCTTGACCTTGCGCCTCACTTCAAGCGGTGATGGAGCGTCGGATTGAGTCAGCGATCCGTTCGAGCGATGACGGCGAAGTGTTCAAAGGGGGCATGGCGTACACGACGGAGCCCAGGGGTCGCAACAAGACCCCCCGTTCAAGGCAACGTTGGCGGATTGTTCTTCCGATGTCGGCGAGGTAGCCACCCTCAACTTCGAGTTCCACCGCCACGATGCTGCCGCATAGACGCACATCGCGAACGCCGGGATGATCGGTCAACGATCGAAGCGAGGACCGCCAGAACGCTTCCATCGCCGCGGCTTTGGGCTGGGTCGTGCGGGGCAGTCTTCGCCAATGGGCCGCCGCGACAGCGCAGGCCAGCGGATGGGCCGTGTACGAATGCCCGTGGAAAAACGTCTTCGCGGGGTCGCTCGTCTCCCATGCTTCGACGATCTTCGGACTGGCCAAGGTAGCCGCCAACGGCATCATTCCGCCCGTCAAGGTCTTCGCAGCGCAGATCAACTCTGGGTCAATTCCCGCTGCCTGATGTGCCCAGAGCGGTCCCAAACGCCCTCCTCCGGTCATCACTTCGTCAGCGATCAACAGGACATCGTGTCGGCGTGCCACCTCGGCGAGTTGCGCAAGGGTCGAGGGGGTGTGCATCCTCATGCCGCCCGCCCCTTGCACCAAAGGTTCCACGATGACGGCAGCGACCTTGCCCGAGTTGTCACGCAACACGTCGTCCAATTGGTTCGGGTCCAACGGAATTTGCAGGGCCCGAAACAACAACGGCTCGAAATCCCCAAAGAAGACCGGATCGCGGCTGACCGACATCGCCCCAAATGTGTCGCCATGATACCCATGCTCAAAGCCAACGAAGAGGGTCCGTTGCCGTTCACCCCGCCGATACCAGAACTGATAGGCCAATTTCAACGCGACCTCGACCGCCGTGCTCCCGTTGTCTGAGTAGAACACTCGTCCGCCGGACCAGGGCATCGTCGCGAGGATCTGCTCCGCCAGGTCGACGGCCCACGGGTGTGTCGTTCCGGCAAAATGGACGTGGTCGATCATCTCCAACGACCGCGCCAAGGCTTGAGTCAGCACCGGGTCGCGGTGTCCGAAAAGGATCGTCCACCACGATGAGATGCCATCAATGATGCGTCGTCCATCAGCTAGATGAAGGAATTCCTCGGCAGCCGCTGTCACCACGAGAGGCGGGTCCGGTGACTGAAGTGATGTGTAGGGATGCCAAACGGCCTGTTGATCACGGCGGACCCAATCGGAAACGCCGGAAGCCGTCGGCCTTGGCGTCGCCGACAACCAATCGGCCAGATGTTGCAACACATCAATTTGTCGCTGGGCGGCCTCGGCGACTGCGTTTGTCTCCCAAGGCTCTTCACCCCGGGGCGCTTCCAGCGAAAACACTTGCACCCCGCCATGTCGCGCGATTTGTTCCTCGGCGAATCGATCCCGTGCGCCCATCAAGACCACTGCCGATGGGGGTGTCCCTTCCCCCCGGAGGGCCCGGACGCAGGAGACAGCGCGCCCCACAGCCCCGACCGCCGATGATGTCACGAGGACCACCGGGCAGGACCAGGTGCGAATGAACTCGATCTGAAGAGTGTCCTCTCCCCAAGGAGAAAAAGGGCTGCCGAATGTCTCGATCAACAGCGGCGAGTGATTCGGTCTGGCTAAATACACCTGCCGGGGCGAGGGAATCGCTTGGCCTTGGTTCCGGGCGGCGAGCAACGGGGCGACGGGTTCGGTAAAGTGGAGTATCGGAGGCCAAACCCGACATCCGGGAACCAACCGACGCACTCGCTCAGTGTCGGATGCCCCCGTCTCCAACGGTTTCCAATAGCCATAGCGATCGCCGAAAATTGAAAGCCACATCGCCGCGAAAGTCGTTTTTCCGGCATCCGTGTCCGTACCGACGATGCAGACACTGCTCAACATTTTCCCACGACCTCCGCGATCCCCTGCGCCAATGCATCGAGTTGATCCGACGAATGATCCGCATGAATCGATATCCGCAGTTGAGCCGATCCCGCCGGCACACTGGGCGGACGGATCGCGCGGACGTCCCAACCACGGCGTTGTAATGCGTCGGCCGCTCGATTGGCGCGATCGTCGTCGCCCAGGATCACCGGGACAATGTAGGCGTCTCCTCCCGCAGCGAAACCACAGGCCCGAAGTGTTTCGCGGAATCGACGGGCATTTTCGTGCAAGCGAGCTCGGCCGTCTTGATCGGTTCGGGTCCGTCTCAGGGTTTCGAGCCACACCGGGGCCAGCAGCGGCGGCAAAGCCGTCGTGAAAATCAGATGCCGACAGTGGTTCACCAGCCACTCGCGCAGCAGTCGGCTACCACAAACATAAGCTCCAGCCACTCCCAACGCTTTGCCGCCCGTGTGGATTGTGGCGAGCAACTGTGAACGCAAGCCCAACTCATCCACCCGCCCTGCCCCCGTCGGCCCGAAGCAGCCTGTGGCATGAGCCTCATCCACGATCAAGTGAGCACCAAAACGCGCTGCCAGTTCGCTCAATTGCTTCAGCGGTGTCAGGTCGCCATCCATGCTGAAAATCGACTCGGTGATGATGAATCTCTCCCGACCGCGTCGATAGGAAGCGTCACGCAACCCGTCTTCCAGATGGTTCAAATCCTGGTGGCGAAAAATAAATTTTTCGGCACGTGACAAGCGCAAACCGTCGATGATCGACGCATGATTGCGTTCATCGGATGCGACCCAATCGTCCGGACCGATGACCGTGGAGAGAAGCCCTTCGTTGGCGCTGTAGCCGCTCGTCATCATCAAGGCAGCCTCAACACCGTGCCAAGCAGCTAGTTCGGCTTCAACTTCGTCCCAAAGGGGGTGATGGCCGCGGAGCAGCCGCGAGGACGATCCGCTAGCTGGAAGTGAACTTACCTCGAGGAACGACCGAGCCGCGTACCCTAAGTAATCGTTCGAGCAAAAATCGATTCCGGCAGGCACCCGCAGGGTCCGATAGCGGCGACACTCGTGCAACCGCCTCAATTCCTCGGTCCAACGTTCAACCAGACTCATGACGAGGCCGCGGAAAAATCGGGGAGTCCGAGGTCGCGGAACATTTCGGCGTCAGCGTGTTCGCTTGGATTCGGAGCGGTCAGCAGCGTGTCGCCGAAAAAGATCGAATTCGCGCCGGCAAGGAAGCATAGCGCCTGAAGCTCGCGACTCATTCGATCTCGACCCGCACTTAGTCGAACCCGTGCCCGGGGGAACAGAATTCGCGCCGTTGCGACCAGACGCACCAACTCGATCGGGTCGACAGGGGCCGCTTGCTCCAACGGAGTCCCGGGGATGGGAACCAGACAATTGATCGGGATGCTCTCGGGGGGGGGATCCAAAGCAGCCAACTCGGCCAGCAACATCAATCGATCCTCTTCGTTTTCGCCCAGCCCCAGGATACCGCCGCAGCACACCGCAATCCCTGCCTTTTGCACATGGCGAATCGTCTGCATGCGCTCGTCATACAACCGTGTCGAGATAATGTTTGGGTAATGCCGTCGCGAGGTGTCGAGGTTGTGGTTGTAGGCAGTCAGACCGGCCTCTTTCAGACGATGAGCCTGTTCCTCGGTGAGCATTCCCAAGGTGACGCACGCCTCCAGACCTAGCCGGCGAACTTCGCGGACCATCTCGAGGACCCGTTCAAACGGGGCACCCTCCTTCGATTCGCGCCACGCTGCCCCCAGACAAAAGCGAGTCGCTCCGCGTTCTTTGGCTCGTTGGGCCCGTCTCGACACTTCCTCGACGGTCATCAACGGGGTGGGGGCGACGCCGGTGTCATAGTGCGCCGACTGTGCGCAGTATCGGCAATCCTCGGGGCAGCCGCCTGTCTTGATGCTGAGTAAGGCACAGCGCTGAATATCTGCCGGATCGTGGTGAGCGCGATGAATCGACATCGCCCGCCAGAGCAACTCAGGGAATGGCAACTGATAGATCGTGCGGATCTCGTCAAGGGTTGTCATGGAGTTCGGTATACGGACGAGCCATCAATCCGCGAGAGTGACGGCCCGGCCGTTGGCGGCGGACTCGTAGATGGCGCAGATGACGGCGACAGCGCGACGTCCCTCTCGCCCATCGACCAAGGGTTGACGCCCCCCTTGAACAGCTTGAACGAAGTCGGCCAGTTGCCGGGCGTGGCCTTGATGCGAAATTGCTGCCGGGTGATTCGCCCCGCCGCTGGCACCCACCTTGGTGGCGAAACGCTGGCGGATGGCGTCGTCTTCAGGCCGGGGATCGCGAAAATCCCAGCGCAAAATGTCGTCCTGCTCGACGACGACCGTCCCGGCATCACCATGAATGCCGATCGTTTTCGGCAAGCCCGGGTGAACGCTCGTGGTCGCTTCGATCACCCCCAACGCTCCGCTTTCAAATTGCAGGCAAGCGACAGCGGTATCTTCGACTTCGATCCGTTCATGGGCCAAG
>CAKZUU010000299.1 GCA_937922175.1 uncultured Gemmataceae bacterium | reverse complement strand
TGCCCCGTCAAGGACTCGAACCTTGAACCCGCTGATTAAGAGTCAGCTGCTCTGCCAATTGAGCTAACGGGGCAAGAGGTGCGGTGAAACCAGCTCAGATCTGCAACGCAAGTCAAAACATCCGCGTGACTTACGCCGGCGACGGCAGCGGATCAACGTTCACCCGCCGACCCTCCCGGTCGAATCGAACCCTTCCCGGGATCAGGGCAAACAGCGTGTCGTCTTTGGCGCGTTTCACGCCCCGGCCGGGATGAAACTTCGTCCCTCGTTGCCGGACCAAAATGCTTCCCGCCGTGACGATCTCGCCCGCAAACCGTTTCACACCCAGGTGCTGCGGATTCGAGTCGCGGCCGTTCCGAGTCGAACCTTGACCTTTCTTGTGGGCCATGACATCATCCCAACCGTGTAAAATCTACTGTCCCTCATCTTACGAGGGGACTAGCCAGCACGGCAATAGCTTCAAAGCGCGGATGGGCACAGCGTGGCTGTTGGCCGACACCAGCCAGGATCGTCACTTGCCGGCGGGGCGAACTGATGGAGGAAGCTGCAAATCGACCTCTGCCGACGACGCATCGCGATAGACCCACTTGGCGACCTGACGCCATACAATTTCTGTCGAATCGATCTGGGAACCGTCCCCTCGCCGGTCGAACTCCAACATCAACGTTTTTCGGCTAATTCCTCCCTCATCGTCGATCGACCAGCCATTTGACAACCCGCTGACGAACACCCGGAAGCTCGCAGTGTTCGGTGCCTTCTCGTGCACGTCTGTCCAGATCGCGATACCGGCCACTCGCCGAGGCAAGGCTTCCGGTGTGCTCACCGGGATCGGCTTTTTCGTGATACTCACCGAGCTGTGAAATTTGAACCGATCCGTCGGATCTTCGATGCGGCGAATTTTCTCAAAAACCTCGGGGATGACCTCGTCTTGGTGAATCGTTTTCCGATTTGTGAGCAGCGTCAATTCTGGGTAAAAGAAAAACGGTTCCTTGGAATAATTGGAAACCCAATACAGCATGTACCAAACCACACGCTTGCCCCGACCGGGAATATCAATTTCGACCATCCGAGGGTCTTTGAATTCAAAGTGGAGCGTCGTAATCTCGCCCCGATCTTGCACGTTTTCGGCCGGTTCGACCGAGCGACTGTTTTCCAGGCGTTGTCCGAAGCTCGCGACGGGCACCACCAACACCGCAAGAAACGCCACGATGACGAAGCGACCGAACATCATATCCGCTCCAACTGGCTTTTAGAGCATTGCCGGTACGCCCGGATCCGCCGACACTGCACGGGCCACGCCGAGTCAATTCTCTCAGCGCCACTATACCTGCTGAAGCGCCTGTCCATCAAGGCAATCCGCCCGACTGATCCCGATCTCCAGCGCGGCCATGGCTCCGATTATCGGTTCAAGCGCCATTCTTCAGCTACGTCGAAGATCGTTAGCGGATCCAATACCGAACTCCCCGGCACTGTCTCCAGATTCTGACTCATGACCAAATGAAAATCCAATTGCCACAATGGAATGAACGGCATCTGATCGTCGAAGGTCTGGTGAAGCAAATGCATGGCTTCGCGGACTTTTCCGAAGTCGCGGGTTGAACTGATCCGGGTGAGGAGTTGGCTGAGCTTAGCATCCGGCTGATACCCGAGAAAGTTCCGCTCACCACGCCCCATCGCGTCCAGGTCGAACAAATAGTGCAACGGGAACCATTCCGTTGGATAATCGTAGGGCATGTAGGCCAGGTCATAATCGTGTTCCAGCAAAACTGTCCGGTGGAATTCACGAGGCGGCAGCGGCTTCAATTCGAGGGTGATGCCGACGAGTTGGACTTGCTCCTTAATCCGGGTGCAGGCTTGAAGAGCGAGGGGGTCATCGGCAAAAACCAGCGTAAATCGGCTTGATTTGACGTTTTTCGCCTCGAACCGTGCCCGTTCGGTGTCGTAGAGTCTTCGGGATGAGTCGGGTCTCGCCCAGGTTTCCGGAGGAAACGGGCCATCCAGCGGGCGATGGTGCGGCGTCCCCGCTTTGAACAGACTTCGAAGAATCTCGTCGCGATCGATCGCAAAGGCGATCGCCCTCCGCAAGGGCCGTCCCTCGGGTCCGAGATGGGGTCGACGATGATTGACGGCCAATAGCCAGATGCGGCGACTCCAGAGTGTCCGATCGGTGACCATTTTGGCTAGTTCGAGATCGGGCTCGCGTAACCGCAGCATCTCGGTCGTCGACACGTCGAGAAGCAAATCGATTCGCCCTTCACGCAGGTCGCTCGCCACATCCTCCGGACGCACCGTGAACCGGATCTCCTGAATACGAGGCAGACCGAATCGTCCCTGCCGCCGACGGTACGCTGGGTTAGCGCGGAAGACTGCGAATTCTCGACCATCCTCACGTTTTCGTCCAAGGTAGATAAACGGTCCGCTTCCGATCGGATTCTGAGCGAATTCCCGATCCAGCAAACGATCGGGCCGAGTTGAGAGGACCCGAGCCGGTAAGACCTTGAAGGTCATCGGGCGAAGCGGGTCCACCGTGCCTCGATCCAGTCGAAGAGGAAATCGAAACGAATCCTGGATGCTTGGTTCGGCAAGCAACTCAGCAAACGTCGCCACGGGTAATTTCCTGAATGGGCTATCTTGCATCATTGCGACGGTGCCACGGACATCGCTCGCGTCGATCCGCTCCGTTTTTCCTTCGCGATCGATCCAGACCGCATCGCGAGGGAGCTCGAATTCGCGGCCCATCGAAATCTGACGAGGCATCCTCAAGGCCAAACCCGGACGGTAACGGTATCCTACCTCGGCGTCGCGAACGGGCCGAATCAACCCCTCAAAAACCAATTCGCAGGCCCAACGATCGGCGTCGGTCTCGGCCAACGCCGGCGAGATGAACTCCGGCAATTGGCGAACTCCAACCACCAGCACCCGGTAGTCGCGTGCCAATGCTATCTGATACTCGCGAAGACCGGGCAAATCGGGCCAGATCTTCATCGCCATGTCCAACTGCCTCTGGGCGGCGACCTTTCCATCGTCGTCGGCTGCCAGTTTCTTCGCCTCGTCCATATGGGCCGCTGCTCGCCGACGCAAGATATCACGGAGCGGCTCAAAGACTTTCGCGTCGGCCGAATTGAATCGAATTTGAAGCTGTTTCAACTCTTTGGCAGCGTCAATGTAGACCTGATCGTAAGCACTCAGGTCAGTGCCGATCTGTGCCAGCTTCCACAGCATCACTTCGCGTTGCGCCAACGGATTATCCGGGTACAACTCCATCATCCGCTGGGCCAATGCGGAGGCCCTCTCCCTCTCCTTGGTCGAGTCGGCAGGCGAGATGGTCAGGGCACGCAGCAGATCGGAATGAACCTCCAACAACTTGGCCCGGAGATGCCCACGCACGGCGTCCCAGCCGGCACCTCGTCGCGCCTCGACGCGGCGAAGCTGCTCATGGTACTCGATCGTCGCATTCAGTATCTTC
>CAKZUU010000298.1 GCA_937922175.1 uncultured Gemmataceae bacterium | reverse complement strand
CTCGAAAGTGAGCGGGATCGCGGACCTTGGGCTGCCGGCGGCTGGCCGACGGTTCGCGGTTTGGATCCTGCCGAAACTCCCTACTTCGGCGTCGGTCGGCCCTTCGGTGGACACAGGGCGGGTGGCCACGCCGCTTTCGCCGACGGCTCGGTTCGCTTCCAGTTCCAATCGGACAGTGCTCAGATTTTGCAAAAACTGATTCCTCTGGTCGATGTTGTCGAACCTTGATCCTCACTCCGCCAAGATCGGTCCGGCCGACTCGCCGCGCTCGTAACAGTTCAGGATTCGTCGGCAGCGATGCCAATCGGCATGGGGCAAGCGTCGGCAATTCTGGATCGTGACGAGGGCCTCGGGTCGGTGCCCGGTTTGAAATAAAACTTCCGCCAGGATCTCCTGATACACCGGATCCAGCGGGTTGAGGTCCACCGCCCGCCGGGCTGACTTCAACGCTTGATCTGCCCTTCCCTTCCCCAGCAGCGCGAGGCGAGCGAGTTGGAAATGTGCTTCGGCGTCGTCGGGAAATTGTTCGACAATTCGCCGCCAACGTTCTTCAAACCGCTCCAGCAGGCGGTCGGCGGCCCGAGGATCGCCTCGCTGCCGCAATACGGGGGCCAGATGAAGGGGAATCTCCATGAACATCGGGCTGAGCGACTCGGCGATTTCGACTTCTTTGGCGGCCCCTCGATCGTCCCCCTCTTGGTACAACGCCAGCGCTTGCAACAGTCGAACCATCGCGGGGAGGTGCAGGTACGCTTCATTACGGACATAACCGCGCGAGGGGAACAGGACGCGAAAGATGTTGTGGCGCAAGACGGATGCCGCCGCCGCTGGCCTCCCCATTCGGGTCCAAACTCGAGCCAACTCGTCGTTCAGTTCGATGACGGAGGTCGTCCCACGGTCCCGGAGCTTGTAACAAATGTCCAATTCTTCCAAGGCATCGTGAGTAAAACCACGGGAACTCAGAGCGGCGTAGAATCCTTGACGCACCGAAATGTTACCGACGGGCAAGCGATGACTTCGCTGAATCCACGTCCGAACCTCGGGGTGCTGCGGGGCTGCCTGGCTGGTGGCGTGAGCCATGAGAAACAACGGCAACGGTGCCGTCCGCTCGCGCTGCCAGGCGCGTTGATAGACGGCGGCCGCCTCGGCCCAATGGTTCGAGTCGGCGAGAGTGTCCGCCAACCAAACCAGCGCTTCGGGTGGGGCGTCCGCCCAGGCGGGATCGGTCGCCAAGTCCCGAGCAGCCGAGACGAGTCCCCATCGGGCAACCCGACGAGCGACGGCAGTGTATTGTCTCGCACCGTTGACCTCTGTCACCGGAACCTGCTGACGGACGAGCCGCTCCAACTCCGCAACCTGCCATCGACCTTCCGCGATTTCGTGCAACTGTTCGAGATGCTGGTCGATAGAGCCATCGGGCAGACCTTGGACGACGAGCCGGTAGCAGACTTCCGCATCGGGCCCCAGCCGCGGCTCCAAAGTGGAGAGCAAGCGCTCCACTCCTGGGTCCCGACTCTCGATTGCCTTTCGCACCGCTTGTTTCCCTTCGTCCCGCATTCCCAAGCGGATGAGGGCGATCGTCACCGGTTCCCGCCAGATTTCGGGAATCTCTCCTTTCTGAGCATGCAAGCGCTCGATCCATTTTCGGGCACGTTCCCGCAACCCCAAGCGAATTAACAGATCCATATGGGCGATGCCCGCTGCGATGTGGACTCCCCTCTCCGCCTCGGCCGCCGCCTCGCTGAGTTGCAACGCTTCGTCGATCTGACCGAGCGCCAGTTTCAATTCCACGAGCCGTCGGCTTTCGTTGGTTCTGGACAGAAGGGTCAACGCCGATTCAGTTTGTTCGTTCAGCAAGAGAATTTTCACGATATTCCCAGTCGTCCTCGAGGGTCGGCCCCTCCCTCGAGTGTCCGTGGTGAGATTCTCGACCATGGCGATCTCCTGCCGGACTTCCTCCTGCCGACCGGAGTGGCGAAGAGCCCCAAGGCGAACTCCCCAATCGGCGATCACTTGAGGTGTCAGTGATGGCACGAGGACCGAGTCCGCGAGCTCAGACCATCGGCCGGTTTCGATCAACCACGACCGAAGCAACTGGAGGTCGTCGGCTCGCCGAGCGGCGCTCAATGCCTGCTCCGCGTCGCCCTGGAACGAGGCCAAAGTGACGAGAACGCGCGCGTCAAAGGTTAAACCTCCTCGGTCGAGCCGTTTTCGGTAGTCCGCCAAGCGGGTCTCCAGTTGCTGGCGTTGAGCGACCAGGTAAGCGAAATGCGGCGTGATCGAGGATAACTGAGCGGCCAACGCCTCGCCCACCAGATCGAAAGCGATTTCGTCGCGGCCGCGGGCGACCAAGGCCGACAGGATTCGCCAGTCGTCGTGGGAGAATTCCTCGAGGATCAAGCGGCGCTGATCCACCGTCGAGGTATCGAGGAGACGCATGACATGACCGTGAGCGGCATCGCCCAAGTCCAGCAATTCGCGGAGGATTTGCGCCTGAACGGCCGGTTTGTCGGCTGATTGATGAAAGAGCAGCAATCGATGCGCGATGTCCGGCGGAGTCGTCCGATCGATCCGAAGGACGAGCCGTTGCAACAACGTCCGGGCCTGCCGTTCGACCTCTGGATCGTCACTGCGCGTGGCGGCACGGAGAAGATGCTCGGCCCGTTCACTGGCAGCCTCAAGCCGTTTGAGCGCCCGTTGGCGCACGACGAACCGTTCGTGAGCCAACTCTTGAATCGCCTGACGTAGGTCATCGTCGCATGGAGGGTCAGCCGAAAGCCTCGGGCTGCACACGAGAATCAACAGCCACAACGCGGTCGGGCCGAAGCCCTCGACAGGCCGCTTCATGATCATCGCCCAGCCCCCGATTTCGCCGAGTTTCCGCGGGACAATAATCCGACGACTTTTTACCGTTCCCGCGGCGGGGCCATCAATGTGTCATTTGGCCCTTTTGAGAATGAAGAGCCGGGTTTTCGTTCCTGCCTCCGAAGCAAATTCTTTCGGCCGACCACCCTCAAACGCCCAACACAATTTCATCGTGTCGCCTTCGATGTGGTAGATTCCCTGACGAGGATCGGCCCCCTCGCGCCGCGGTTTGATATTGATCTGCCTGG
>CAKZUU010000297.1 GCA_937922175.1 uncultured Gemmataceae bacterium | reverse complement strand
GGCCGGACCAGACGATAAATGTGATGACACGTCTCGGCTCTTTCGCGAGCCTTTTGAAGCGTCTGGAGAAAACCCTCTCGGTCATCCGGGTGTACCAGGTCAAAATATCGCTGAAGATTATCGTTGAGCTCTTCCGGTTTCCGACCGGTGATTCCCTCCACATCGCCGACGAAGGTGACCTGATCGGTTGTCGGGTTCCACTCGAAGAGGATTTGGCCCGTCGCACGAATGGCTTCGCGATAGCGTCGGCAGACAGCCAGCGAGTTTTGCAGCGCCATCTTTTGACGAGTTTGTTCTGTCGCCCGGCGGACGGATTCGTGCAGGCGCGATAGATGGTCCAGGAGAAGGAAATCCGCTGCTCCGCGTTGCCACAACCCGACGACGTCGACGACTTCCGCCTTGTCGGCGAAGAAGATGACCGGGACTGGGGGCGAGGCCTGACTTGACCATGTCAGGGTCTGGGTCGCGTCCTGACCGGGGGTATCGTATCGAACGATCGCAACATGAGGGGCATCGGCGAGAGCGGCCCTGAATTGCGGCGAGTTACCGACGCGGATCAAGTGAAAGGGATCGGGATAGCTCGACAGCGCCGTGAGGATCCGCGGACCATCATGTGATGGCGAATCCCAGAATAAGATGCGTGTGGCCTCGGTCATGATCAATCCCTCGCCGCCGTGGATGCATCATCGTTGGCATGGATGCCTTGGGTGCCTCCCCGGGATGCGCTGAAGAGGTATCGAATCGACGTCGCTACGAGTCGATGCAGAGGGCCGCAGGGCCCGATGATGGCGCAGGGGAACGCCTACCCAACTTTAACTCATGCGGAAAGAATTGCGCAATTGATGAACCAGGTTTTTCATTTGAAACCCCTGTTCGGGGCAGACGTGAACGGGTGCCCCTTGGCGACGAAGGGCGTCGGCGACGACGGGACCGACCGCTGCGACACGGGTTTTCGACCAATCGACCTGAAGTTGGCGTTCCGCGATGACCTCGTAAAGACGATCCACCTGCGGAGCGCTCGTAAAGATAACGGCATCGACTTTCCCCGCCGATATCTGGATCAGAAGGTCGACCACTCGCTCCGTTTCCGAAGCAGGAGCGTAGACATAAGGCAGGACAGCCACAGGCTCGGCACCGGCTTGGGTCAGAAATTGGACCAGGTCGTCGTTCGCCCGGTCATAGAGCTGGACCCCCACCACGGTCCCTGCCAGTGAAATTGATTGGAGCGTTTCGATGACTCCGGCGGTCGTGGGTTTCCTCGAAATCCAAGTGGGACTCAATTGCAACTCGCGGAGGGCCTGAACGGGCTTGGGTCCTCGTACCAAGATGTGAGAGTGGCCCAGGGCGCGGACCATCGCCTCCTTCATGCTCCAACGTTCGGCGAATCCGGTCAGCCGTCGCAGCCCCTCGCCGGTCAGCAGAATCACCAGATGGAACCGACCGGAGATCAGATCGTTCAACCAGCAACGGATCGGGGCTTCGTCCGGATTGTCATGGATGCCGATCAGGGGACAGCGCCAGACTTGAGCTTGCTCCTTCGCAAGAAGTTGCGACAGATCTTCGAGTTGTCTTCCTTCGGCCAAAGCGACCACACGGCCAGCCAAGGACATCGCGAAACCTCGTCGCGGGGTTTGCAGGAGATGTTCAAACGAGCAATGACCCGAGCCGACGGACGCCTCGACCGGGCCGGTGAGGAGGAGCGAGCGGGTCGGCTTCCGCTCGACTCCGCCTCAGGCCAGCAATCCATGAACGACCTCGCCATGCACGTCGGTCAAGCGAAAATCTCGACCCATGAAACGGTAAGTCAACCGCGTATGGTCGATCCCCAATAGGTGCAAGATCGTCGCGTTGTAGTCGTGAATGTGGACCGGGTCGCGCACGATGTTATAGCAATAATCGTCCGTCTCGCCGTAGGTGATCCCTGGCTTGATCCCGCCGCCCGCCAGCACCATCGAGAAGCATCGGCCGTGATGATCGCGGCCGTAGTTGTCTTTGGTCAACGCGCCCTGACTGTAGACGGTTCGTCCGAACTCGCCACCCCAGATCACCAGCGTCTCGTCGAGCAGACCGCGCTGTTTCAAGTCGGTGATCAGAGCGGCGGTCGGCTGGTCGACGTCGGAGCATTGACCGCGGATCTGTCGGGGCAAGTCGCTGTGCTGGTCCCAGCCGCGGTGCATGAGTTGGACGAAGCGCACGCCGCGCTCGACCATGCGGCGAGCCAGGAGGCAGTTACGAGCAAATCCGCCATCGATGCCATCATCACGGATGCCATACATCTCGATCGTTCGGCGGTCCTCTCGGGACAGGTCCGTCAATTCGGGAACCGACGCTTGCATGCGGTAGGCCATCTCGTACTGGGTGATCCGGGTATTGATCTCGGGGTCACCGAAACTCTGAGCGGCGAGTTGATTCAATTGGCTCGCTGCGTCCAGCATAACCCGCCGATCCGACGCATCGATGCCTGGAGGATTGGAGAGGTATAAGACCGGATCGGCCCCGGAGCGAAAACGAACGCCCTGATGCTGGCTCGGCAAGAAGCCCGCTCCCCACAGGCGAGAAAAGATGGGCTGGTCGGTCTTGTTCCCGGAACCTTGCGAGATCATGACGATGAAGGCCGGTAGGTTTTGCGATTCGCTGCCGATGCCGTAACTGAGCCAAGCTCCGAGGCTGGGCCGGCCCGGCTGTTGGCTGCCGGTCTGGATGTATGTCGTGGCGGGATCGTGATTGATCGCTTCCGTGTGCATTGATTTGACGACGGCACACTGGTCGATGACTCGCGCCATGTTCGGGAGCAACTCACTGACCCACGTGCCGCTCTGCCCATGCCGACGAAACTTGAAGATCGAGGCGGCACACGGGAATTTGCCTTGATACGCCGTCATCCCCGTGATGCGTTGGCCCATGCGTACTGAGTCGGGTAGTTCGGTGCCATTCCGCTCGATCAGTTTCGGCTTGTAGTCGAACAAGTCGATGTGCGACGGTCCACCGGACATGAAGAGGTAGATGACTCTCTTGGCCCGCGGAGCGAAATGCGGCGAGGCGATCGACCTCTCTCCCTTCAACAGCGTGGCTAACGCTGCGATACCGATACCGATCGCTGATCGGCCGAAAAAATGCCGACGGGTCATCAAGGCGGCGTACTCAGTCGCGGGATTCATGAGGCAATCTCCAGTCGTTCCCCTCGGTGGATCACTCAGTCGCAGCAGGATCAGTTTCGAGTGATGGTCTCATCCAGGTTCAACAGGACGTTGGCCAACGCGGTCCATGCCGCTACTTCATCGACGGGGAACGTCTCGTCACGGGGCGATTCGCCGACTGACAATAGCTTGCGAGCGGCCTCGGGGTCGAGGCGATACCGGGACCGTCGATCGTCTAATAACTGTTGGAGAATGCTGGCCTCCCGTTCCGACGGCAACCGCCCCGTGCACAGCCGAAATGCCCGCTGGATGCGTGCGGGGGTCGAGTCGGTCTCACGAAGCAGTCGTTCGGCGAGCTGGCGCGATGCCTCGACGTAAGTTGGGTCGTTCATCAAGATAAGAGCTTGCAGGGGCGTGTTGGTCCGCGGCCGACGCACCGTGCACACCTCCCGGTCCGGCGCATCGAAGGTAGCGAGGGTGGGAGGGGGGCATGTCCGTTTCCAGAAGGTGTACATCGTTCGTCGGTAGAGGTCTTTCCCGTGGCTGGGGGTGTAGGTTTGCGCTGTCCAATTCGCTCCGTCGGCTCGGGACATCAACTCCTCCCACAGGCCCGGAGGCTGATAAGGGAAAACGCTTTTGCCACCGATTTCGCCGTTGAGCAATCCGCTGACGGCAAGGGCTTGATCGCGGATGAACTCCGCCTGAAGACGAAGTCGGGGGGCTCGCGCCAGCAGTCGGTTTTCCGGATCGTGTCGCAGATGCTCGGGCCGAACGTGAGATTCCTGGCGATAAGTCGCCGACATGACGATCATCCTGACAAGTTGCTTCACGTTCCAGCCGGACTCGCGGAAGGTGACCGCCAACCAGTCCAGCAACTCGGGATGCGAGGGAAACTCGCCCTGGGTTCCAAAATCTTCCGAGGTTTTGACCAACCCTGTGCCGAAGAACATTTGCCAATACCGATTGACAATGACTCGAGCCGTCAGGGGATTCGCCTCTGAGACGATCCAGTGCGCGAGATCGAGTCGATTCAGCGGTCGATCGGTTGAGATGGGAGGTTCGACCAAGGCTTCGGGCAGGCCGGCAGTGACTTTCTCGCCCTTTTTGTCGTAGGCCCCGCGGATCAGGATGAAGGTGTCGCGCGGTTTGGGCATCTCTTGCATGACCATCGAAGTGGGGACTTGTCGCTCGAGCTTGTCTCGTTGCTGTTGGACAAGGGCACGTTGGGACTTGGCCCAATGCGCCACGAGCGGGAAGCTCTCGGCCGACTGCCATCGCTTGATCTCTTCGCTCAGCCGATCCAACTCTGCTTGCTGCTCGGGCGAGGGAAATCGCAACAACGGGGCGGCATTGCCTTTGGCACCGTCCAATCCGTTCTCGGGGACGTTATGGAAGAAAGCATACAGCCGGTAGTAATCCCGTTGGGTGAACGGATCATACTTATGATCGTGGCATTGGGCACAAGCGAGTGACAACCCCAACCACACAGTCGCCGTCGTGTTGACTCGATCGACGATATAAGCCGTGTGGTATTCTTCCGGAATGGCTCCGCCTTCAAAGTTGATCATGTGATTGCGGTTGAATCCACTTGCGATTTTCTGTTCGACCGTGGCATTGGGAAGCAGATCGCCGGCCAACTGTTCGACCGTGAACTGGTCGAACGGCATGTTGCGATTGAAAGCGTTGATGACCCAATCGCGCCATCGAGTCATGTCACGTCCGCTGTCGATGTGATAACCGTGCGTATCGGCAAATCGGGCGGCATCCAACCAATCCAGGGCCATTCGCTCGCCGTAGCGCGGAGAGTTGAGCAGACGATCGACGAGCTTTTCATACGCGTCCGGGGAGCTGTCTCGAAGGAAGTCATCGATTTCGTCCAAGGTGGGCGGCAGACCGGTCAGGTCGAGAGTCAGCCGACGAATGAGCCGCTCGCGGCTCGCCTCGGGCGACATGCTCAGCCCCGCGGCTCGAAGTCGTTGGCGGATGAAGTCGTCGATCGAAGCTCCCGCGGGTCGCTTCGGCGGAACGAACGCCCAGTGTCTGGCATACACCGCTCCCTCATCGATCCACCGTCGCAATGTCTCGATTTGTGCTTGACTGAGTTGCTTGCCCGTCGAGGGTGGGGGCATCCGATGTGTTGGATCTTTTGCCGTGATCCGTCGGATCAATTCGCTCTCGGAACTTTTGCCCGGCAGAATGACTTCCTGACCAATGGCAGAATCACGCCGATCGAGTCGCAACTCCGCTTTGCGCTCGTTTTCATCCGGCCCATGACACTTGAAGCAGTTATCGGAGAGGATCGGTCGAACGTCACGATTGAAATCGACAGCCGGTTCGGCCCCTGCGACCAGGCCCACGGCCACCATCGCGACAACGATTCGGGGCATGCTCCAACCTCAGGCGGGATGACGAAAAGGCAGCGTCATTTTACACGACGCGCTCCGTCCTGGCTGACGAATTTCCTGTCATCCGCTGACGAATTGCTTGAGAAAATCCCGACTCTGACGCAGCGATCGCTTTCGATCGTCGAGGGATCTTTCATACGCCCGATCCTCGACTTCGATGCAGACGGGGCCGTTGTAGCCCGTGTCCGTCAGGGCACTGAAGAAGTGCGTCCAATCGACATCACCCAATCCGGGCAATTTTGGGGTGTGCCAGCCGAGTCCCATGATTCCGACTTGGTAGAGCTGGTCCGCGTCGATCCGGGTGTCCTTGGCGTGGACATGGAAGATCCGCGGGCCGAACTCACGCAAGCAGCGAGCGGCATCGATGTGCAGCCAGACCAAATGCGAAGGATCGATATTCAAACCGAGGTGCTCGCTTTTGAGATCATGGAAGAGGCGCCGCCAGATCGCCGGTGAAGTCGCGATATTTTTGCCCCCGGGCCACTCGTCGTTGGTGAAGATCATCGGGCAGTTTTCGATACCAATGCGGATGTTCGCTTTTTCGGCTGCATCCACGATGGGCTTCCAGGTTTCCATTAGCAAAGGCCAATTATCTTCGACGGATAGGGTATGGTCGCGGCCGATGAAGGTATTCACCACGCCGACGTCCAGCTTCCTCGCCGCTTCGATCACCTTGAGGAGATGATCCACGACCCGGCGTCGGTGTTCGGGGTCGGGGTGCAGTGGATTCGGGTAATAGCCGAGGCCAGAGATGGAGATACCGCGGGCGTCGGTCAAGCGCCGCACCTGAGCCGCTTCGCTCTCACCGAAGTTGGTCACGTCCAGATGCGTCACGCCGGCGTATCGACGATCAGCTTTCCCCGGCGGCCAACACATCACCTCGACGCAGCGAAACCCTTCTGCCGCCGCGAATTCGAGCACTTCCTGGAGGGAGAGATCGGGGAAAATCGCGCTGACAAACCCTAACTGCATGGTTGCCCCTGGGGTGAAAAACACGAGGAAACGCCATTTTGGCCCAGTGTAGTCGTGCATCAAGTCGAGTGCAACTTCGCAACTTTGGGATTGGGTTCGTCAACTCATGATGGAGAATGACAACAAATTGAATTGAAGCATTTTAACCGGTGAAGGATAATCATGATGAGTGTCCGCCGGTTTTCCGCGAGAAGGGCGAGGACCTCCGACATGTCCCGAAGAGCCATTTGCCGAATTGCCGCGGCCGTCGTTCTATTTTGGGCGACCGAGGGGCGATCTCAAGATCGCGGGCAACTGACAGACGAGCAATTGAAGGCCGCTCGAAAACTTGTGATGAAAAAGCTCCCGGGAAACCAAAGCTCGTACTACGCCTTGGCGGTGATCCAAGCTGAAGAGAGCGTCATCGCTAATTTGGTCAAGGGAGTGTTTGGAGGTATTATCGGCTGGGTGACATTGCCCTTTTGGCCGACGGCCAATCCTTTCTTTGAGTTGGCCGCTTCGGATTCCATTACCCACATCAACGTGCGATTGGTCGTCATCCAAGGGGAAACCGAAGCGGCGGACATGGTCGTCCAACATATCGTCAAAAATCCACGGTTGCATCGCTGGATGCTGATTGGCGTTAAACAGGACCGAGCCTCGGCGGAGCAAGCTCTGGAGCGGTTCGAGCGTCAGCTGATTAAAAAGACCGAAAAGTGCCCCGTCCCGGTTCGGGTGTTGCGTGAGCCCCAGCCGTAGGTTGACTTCTAAGTACGGATTTCGGGGCCGATGGACGGCCGCAATTCAAAGGTTGGCGCGGAACTCAAGCGATGATCTTGTGGATGGGATCGGCTCCTTCGACACCGACCAACCGCTGATTCAATCCACCGTAAAAGTAGCTCAGCCGATTCGGGTCAAGACCCATAAGATGGAGCACGGTGGCGTGCAGGTGTTTGACGTGGAAGCGATCTTCGACGGCGTTGTTGCCGAGTTCATCGGTCGCGCCGACACTGACGCCGCCCTTGATGCCCCCGCCAGCGAGCCACATCGTGAAGCCGTAGCTGTTGTGATCGCGGCCCGTGCCTTGTGCGTACTCGGCAGTGGGTTGCCGACCAAATTCGCCTCCCCAGATGATGATGGTGGAGTCGAGAAGGCCACGACGCTTTAAGTCTTTGAGCAAAGCAGCGACCGGCTGGTCAATATTGCCGGCGTGTTTGCTGTGGTTCTTGACGATGTCGGTGTGGGCATCCCAATTGTCGTCGTTGTGAGCGCCGCCGGAATAAATCTGCACAAAGCGGACTCCTCGTTCGACCAGACGACGAGCGAGTAAGCATTTTCGCCCGAAGTCCTCGGTTCGCGAGCCGTTGATGCCGTACAACTCCAAGGTTTCTTTCGTCTCTTGGGAGAAATCGACGGCCTCGGGAGCGTGACGTTGCATATTAAAGGCCATCTCATAGCTGGCGATGCGAGCAGCCAGTTCGGAGTTGTCGGGCCGTTGAGCCAAGTGAACCTCGTTTTTCTCACGCAACCGATCGAGGAGCTTGCGTTGAGCGGTCTCGGTGATGCCAGCGGGGCGGACCAGGTCATGAATGGGGGTGTCGTCCGCACGGATGACGACGCCCTGATAGGCGGCGGGCATGTAGCCGCTGGACCAGTTCTTAGGGCCGCTGATGGGACCGCCGGTTTTGTCGAGCATGACGACAAAGCCGGGCAGGTTCTCGTTTTCACTGCCAAGGCCATAGGTGATCCATGAGCCGAGTGCGGGACTACCGCTCAGCAACCGTCCCGAGTTCATCATCAACATGGCCGAGCCGTGGATGGGCGACTCGGCATACATGCCGTGCAGAAAGGCAATGTCATCCACGCACGAGCCGATCTGCGGGAACAGGTCGCTGACGTATTTGCCACATTGGCCATACGGACGAAACTTCCATTTAGGACCGACGACCCGGCCCTCGTTGCGTTTTCCGGCTCGGCCAAATGTCTTGATCGGGATGGTCTTTCCATCCAGGTCGTACAGTTTGGGCTTGTAGTCGAAGGTATCGATGTGGCTCGGTCCGCCGTAACAGAAGATGAAAATGCATGCCTTGGCCGGGCCCGGATAATGCGGTCGGCGGGGGGCCAGGGGACTGGCGAACTTTTCGGCGGCCTGGAGCGACTTGAAGAAGCCATCCGCCAACAAAAGCGAAGTCAAAGCCGCAGCCCCGAAACCCGCGCCGGCTTCCCAGAGAAACTCGCGTCGAGTTCGACGGCAAAATTGGCGATCAGCAGTCATCACGGCCTCTCAGTCCAGATACACCAATTCGTTTGTATTCAGCATCATCAAACAATATTGTCGCAGCGGGTCGGCTTCCGGTGAAACTCGCTGCAATTCGCCGAGGAAGGCAACATCCTTGGCGACCTCCGATTCGTCCGGGATTCGTCCGGTGGTCAGGCGGATCGCTCGCCGGACCTGCAAGGCCCAGTCGCCGGGTGCCTCTCGACGGAGGCGTTCCGCAAAGGCTGCAGCCGTCTCTTGCGCGAATTCGCCATTGATCAGTCCCAAGGCTTGCGTCGGGACCGTCGTGGTGTAGCGCACCGCGCAACTCGAATCGGTGTCGGCTTGGTCATGCTGGGCCAAAATCGGCAACTGCAACGATCGCTTGACCCCGACGTAAACCGATCGGCGATTCGCCTCGTGGGGTGGAGAGACGGGCCAACCCTGTCCTGGTTGCGACTGCCCGGCCAAAACCTCTTTGGGGATCCTTGGATAGACGCTGGGTCCGCCGGCCTTGAAGTTTAACTGACCGCTGATCATTAACAGCGTATCCCGAACTTCCTCGGCGGAAAGACGACGCATATTGAACCGCCAGTACCATTGGTTGGCGGGATCGCGTTGCAGTCCCTCCTCGGTTGCTCGTGATGATTGCCGATACACTTGCGAAGTCAGGATCAGGCGATGGATCGGCTTGAGCCTCCAGCCGCGATCGATCAGCTCGCAGGCGAGCCAGTCCAGCAATTCGGGATGAGTCGGTGGCGTGCCGAATCGTCCGAAATCGTTAGGGGTCGCGACGATTCCCCGACCGAAATGATGCTGCCAGATGCGATTGGCCAGAACTCGCGCGGTCAGCGGGTTGTCACTTGATGCAATCCACCGGGCCAATACGAGTCGTCGGCCGCTGCTCCGCGCTCCCGCTGGCGGGGCCGGTATTTTCGGATCGGGGAAGCCAAGAACTTCCGGAAACCCCGGCTCCACTTTCGCGGCGGGAGCATGCGGATTTCCCCGCTGCATCACGAACGTGTCGGGCACATTCACCAGGCAATTGTTAACCGATAACGCCATCTCACGCGGAATTTCCGGGAGCGAGCGGATCTGATTCAATTCCCGCTTCAATTGGGTGTACCGCTGATTCTCTTCCTTGGTGAAATGGTCTTTCAACTTTGCGACCACGGCGGGACGATCGATTCCCTCGGCGGCCCGCTGATCCTCGGCCGGCATCCGCCTGATCGCCTCGTCCTCCATTCGTGTCATCTCTCGGATGATCCGCTCTTTTTCCGACTCGCGCCGTTGCAACTCCGCTTCGTAGGATCGTCGCTTTTCCGGCGGCGAAATGTCCGTCAAATTGAAGCTGGAGCGGGTGTCGCGGCTATTGCTGAAATGCTGCACGTCTTGGAAGAATGCCAACATCCGATAGTAATCCGCTTGCGGGATCGGGTCGATCTTGTGCTCGTGGCAGCGGGCACAATTCATCGTCATGCCAAGGAAGACCTGACAGGTCGTCGCCACCCAATCGTCGAGCTCGTCGTACCGGGATTGCAATGGATCGGCAGGTTCGTCATCCCATAGTCCGAGCCGATAATAGCCGGTCCCAATGATCGCTTCGGGATTGTTTCGGTCCCATTCGTCGCCCGCGAGTTGTTCCAAGATGAAGCGATCGAATGGCTTGTCATCGTTGAAACTCTTGATGACGTAATCCCGATAACGCCAAGCGAAGGGCTTCGGCCCGTCACGTTCGTAGCCGTTGGTCTCGGCATAACGCACCAAATCGAGCCAATGTCGGCCCCACCGCTCGCCATAATGAGGGGATTCGAGCAAGCGGTCGATCAGCCGTTCATAGGCGTCGGGCGCCGAATCGGATACGAAGGCATCAACTTCTTCCGGGCTTGGGGGCAGCCCGATCAGGTCATAATAGACTCGTCGGATCAGCGCGACTTTGTCGGCCGGGCCGTTCATCTTCAGCCCGTTTTCTTTGAGCCGGGCGAAAATAAAAGCATCGACGGGGTTGGTGGCATTCGGTATCCGCGGCACGTCCGGTCGAGTCAGTCGGCGATAGGGCCAGGAATTGCGCGCTTCCGGAGTCACCACCCCTCCGCGGACGGGTTTCGCAGTGGCGGTCTCGATCGGCCGCCCCGGCATGCCTCGCTTCACCCACGTCGTCAGGATCTCGACGGACCGGGGCGGCAGCGGACCTGTTGGGGGCATCTTCAATTCCGGATCCGTGTATCGAATGGCTCGCAAAAGTCGGCTGGTTTCCGGAGCCTCCAGCGAAACTGCCGGCCCGCTCTCCCCCCCTCGCAAAATACTCTCTCGCCGTGACAGGTCTAAGCCGGCTCGCTTTGTCTCGCCGTTGTGGCATTTCAGACAGTTCGTTTCCAGAAGCGGTCGAACTTCCTTATCGAAGAACTGTAAATCTCCCGGGGCAAAGGTCGGTTCCTCGCACCGAGTCGAGCCGATCATCCACAACGCGCCGACTCCGACGACGATCCAGCGAAACGACGACATCATGAATTCGGACCACAGAGAGAAATCGGACCAGGCGGGACCAGTCTCATTTTCAAGGGTCGTGCCGCGAATTTCAAGAGGAGCGGGAGTGCGGCCAAAGCGCCCGGAGTCACAACAGGCCGCGACACCCTGACGCGGCATCGGGTCGCCTGAGCAGACCCGGCACCCGAACCTGATCCGACGAAAGAAATCCGTCACCGGTCGATGTCCGACTGCGTCTGCGGTAGCGGAGCTTGTTAGCGGATCCCGAGAATCTTCTGGTACGACTCGGGGTTGAAGCCGACGGCGAAGGTGTCGCCCACGCGGATGCTCGGGGCCCGGAGCTTTCCGGTTGGGCCGATCAGGTGCTTCAAGAGTGTCTCGTCGTCGGGACGATCCTTCACCAAATCGAACTCAACGACGTTTTTACCTTTCATCGCCACCAGGCGTCGGACACCGTCGAGCAATTTCAGGGCGTCGGCGGGACCGATCCGTTCCTTTTGAGAGTTGATCGTGACAGCGACTTCGCAGCTGTGCTCGTCGAGAAACGCTTGAGCACGCTTGCAAGTGGTGCAGGCCGGACGATGATACCGCCAGGAGATCTTCTTAGGCATACGACCCTCCTCAATGATGCGAACTTTAGCGTCGATTCTTTCGTGCTGCGTCGCGCTGCTATTCATAGCCGGGGCAGCAACGGAGAGACCGACGGCGACCGATGGGAATCCTGTAACGCACGCACCGCAATAACGATTCGGGCGCAGACCTCGGCATCCGATTCGGGATCGTGGTGTTTCAAGGGGAATCCGAGGTGTCGGGCCAGGTCCGGGAGACGATTAGAGCGCAGCCGCCAGGTTCGCTGGGCCAATCGCACGCTGCACAACCAGGGCAGATCAGGAGCAGGTAAACCTGCAAGGGCGCAGCAGGTGGTCAACACCCTCTGGTCGAAGCGGGCATTGTGAGCAGCGATGAAGCGGACTCCATCCAGCAGCGGCAAAAAATCGGACCAACATTGGCCGAAGGTCGGGCAATCTTGAACCTGTCGCCACGTGATCCCGTGAATATGGCTGAAGCGGAATCGCAGCCGCGGCGGGCGAATCAGCCGCGTCCGCCTGGTCGTGATCTCATCGTTGTCGACTCGAATCACGCTCAACGCACAAGCACTGTCGTATCCAGGATCGGCCGTCTCGAAGTCCAACGCCACGAACGAACCGAATGGCACCGACGACGCCTCATCTCTCGACGGTGGCTGTGACATGGGGGAATTATCCCACCCCCGTCAACCGCCGACAAGATCATCGTTGTGACCGGATCATCGAATCACTAACCTCCACTGGATACGAATCTTTGGTGTGGTGCGAACAGTGGAAAGATGAGACGATAACAATACGAGAAAGGAAGAACATCATGTGTCACGCCGTAGTCTTCTCCCGGGGTGGAATGACGGGTGACGAGATCCCTGGAGTGGCCCCGTCGGTCGGATACCACCGCGCTGTGGGGATCGGTTGAACCGGGCAACCGAGATGATCGGCGTGAACGAGGCGGTCGCTCCAGGCCAATCGAGGGAGGCGTCTTCTAAGGTAGAGCCGTATGACGGAAGCGTTGAATATTGCGCTGTTGGGCTGCGGAACGGTAGGCGGCGGGGTCGTGAAGCTCCTGTACGAGCAACGAGAACGAATTACGACACGGGCAGGTCGGCCGATCCAGCTTCAACATGTCGTGGTGCGGGACTTGTCGAAGCCGCGGCCGAATTGCTTACCACGAGAGCGACTCACCGCCGATCTGGAGCGGGCGGTGAAAGACCCGTCGGTTCATGTCGTCGTCGAGTTGATTGGAGGGACGGGGATCGCCCGAGATGCAGTGTTGACGGCGTTACGAGCGGGGAAACACGTCGTGACGGCCAACAAAGCTCTGTTGGCTCTCTATGGGCGGGAGATCCATGAGACCGCCCGACAGGCGGAACGTGTCGTCGCTTTCGAGGCCAGCGTCGCCGGCGGGGTGCCCATCGTGGCGGCGATTTCGCAGTCGCTCGCTGCCAATCAGATCACCTCGATTCAAGGCATCTTGAATGGGACCAGCAACTTCATCCTGACGGCGATGAGTGAGCACGGTCAGACGTATGAGCAAGCGCTATTGGAAGCGCAACGTCGAGGCTACGCGGAGGCGGACCCCACGCTCGATGTGGATGGTTCCGATGCCGCTCATAAACTGGCGATTCTGGCGCAATTGGCATTTGGCGTGTCGGTGGCACCCTCGGCCATTGATCGCCGCGGGATTGCGGACATCGACTCGATGGACGTGCGCTTCGCCAACGAATTGGGCCATCGAATCAAGCTCCTCGCCGAAGCCTGGTTAAGCGACGGTCTGCTGGCTTTGCAGGTGGCGCCGGTCCTTTTGCGGGCATCGACTCCCTTGGCGCAGATTCGCGGGTCGGCCAATGCGATTCAAGTGGTCGGCGACGTCGTGGGCGAGACGCTCTTTTATGGGTTGGGAGCCGGCGAGATGCCGACAGCCAGTGCGGTGTTGGCCGACTTGATCGACCTCGCGGTCGGTCGAGCCCAGCGCACTTACGCGGGTCTGAAGTTGTGGTCGCTGCGTGATGCCGGCTCCGCTCTGCGGGACGCCGATACGGTTCGGAGCAAGTTTTATCTGCGACTCATCGTGGCCGACCGACCCGGTGTGCTGGCGGATGTTTGCCGATGCCTCGCCGATGAACAGGTCAGTATCGCATCAGTCATCCAGCACGAGGCCCTGGACGATGAAGAGGCCGACGTGGTCCCGTTGGTGATCCTGACCCATGCCGCTCCCGGGGGGCGCTTCCGGGCCGCGGCCGCCCGTATGGCATCTCTACCGGGGATCAAAGGCCCAAGTGTATGGTATTCTGTCGCGGACTAGCTCTGCCCGGAGGCTACCGATCGAAATCACCATCCAACGACGATGGAAGTTTCGCCCTTTTCCCAAGACCCGGACAACACCATGAAATACGCCATTATCATTCCAGATGGCTGTGCCGACGATCCTCAGGAATCATTGGGTGGTCGGACTCCGTTGCAAGCGGCGCGAATGCCCTTTAGCGATCTGGTGGCGCAAACCGGAGTGGTTGGTCGATCGAACAACGTGCCGGTATCGCTGACCCCCGCCAGCGATGTCGCGACCTTGAGTCTGTTCGGCTACGACCCCTTGGAGGTGTATACCGGCCGGGCGCCCCTCGAAACGGTAGCGATGGGTCTGACATTGGGACCTCACGATTGGGCCATCCGCTGTAATCTGGTGTATGTCGAAGACGAAGCAATGCGGGATTTCACCGCGGGGCATATCTCCAGCGAGGAAGGGCGATCGCTGATGGAAGCGTTAAATGCCGCGCTCAGTGGGCCATGCCCCGGTGGGAGATGGGAGTTTCACGCGGGCGTCAGCTATCGCAATATCCTGATTTATCGTGGGGAAGGTGGCGCGGCTCCGTTTTCCGACGAGACGCGCACCCAACCGCCGCACGACATTCCCGATCAGCCGATTCGCGACTACTTGCCTCGAGGACCCGGTCGCGATTTGTTGATCGACCTGATGGTGCGAAGTCGGAATGTCTTGAGGGAGCACCCGGTGAATCGACACCGGCAAGAATCGGACCAACGGCCGGCGAATCAGATCTGGTTATGGGGCCAGGGCCGGGCTCCCAAAATCCAACCATTCCGCGAGCGATTCGGCAAACGCGCCGCCATCATCAGTGCCGTCGATCTCGTCCGTGGGACCGGGATGCTGATCGGATGGAACCGGATCGACGTGCCGGGCGCGACGGGTTATCTGGACACGGATTACGCCGCCAAGGGCCGATACGCCGTCGAGGCGTTGCGCGAATTCGACCTGGTGTGTGTTCACATCGAAGCGCCCGACGAAGCCTCCCACGAAGGCCGCACCGAGGACAAAGTGGCGGCGTTGGAGCGAATCGACGAGCACATCGTGGGTCCGGTTTGGCAGGAGTTGCAACGATATTCGACCTGGCGCATCCTTATCGAACCGGACCATCGCACCACCTTGCGAACCAGGGCCCACGCGCACGGGGAGGTTCCCTTTGCGGCAGCCGGCACGGGGATTTTGCCACGGGGGCAGGGGCATTTCGATGAGCCGACCGCTGCGGACAGTACCGTCGTCTTCAATCCCGGCCATCTCTTGATGCCGTGGTTCCTGGGGTAGTGCCGTTGTACAGGGGCACCAAGCATGCCTCATGACTCGGACCCAACGCTTCCGCATGCAAGAGTCGGCTCGACGGGCCGGTCACATCGAGGGTTAACCGCAGATGATCGGCGGGCAGACATTCCGCTACCATGTCCGCCCATTCAATAAGGCAGACCCCACCCGCCGTGTAGTATTCTTCAGGTCCCAAGTCCCAGAACTCATCGAGGGAACGAAGCCGATACACGTCAAAGTGGAAAATCGGAAGTCGGGCCGGGTATTCGTGAATCAACCCGAACGTGGGACTGCTGACAAGACGACTGTCCTCGATGCCCAAACCTTCGGCAACTGAGCGAACAAGATGGGTTTTCCCCGAACCCAACGGACCAATCAAGGCAATGACGGCATTGGGGAATAAGACGGCGCCGAGTTGTTGGCCCCATCGCACCGTCGCCTCGGGATCGGGGAGGTTGATCTTCCACATCACCTTATGACGAAACCGGGGCGTCACGCGAGGTAGCCGAAGGCTTCGTTTCCGCTTTCCGGTGCGACTTTTTCGTCTTATACCGCAGGTACGCTTCAAGAAACATGTCGATCTCGCCATCGAGGACTTGCTGGATTTGGGGGGTCTCGACGTCGAGCCGTACATCTTTGACAAGAGTGTACGGCTGCATGACGTAGTTGCGGATTTGGTTTCCCCAAGCAACCTCGCCCTTGGAGTCGTAGGTTTTTTCGACGGCGGCCAACCGCTTCTGCTCCTCGATCTTGTACAGTTTCGCCTTTAACAATGCCAATGCGTTTTCATCATTTTTCAGTTGGCTTCGCTCGCTACGGCTCTCGGCCGAAACCCCCGTCGGGATGTGCGTATAACGGACGCCCGATTCCGTCTTGTTCTGATGCTGACCCCCTGGTCCGCCCGAACGGAACGTGTCACGACGAAGGTCGCACTCTCGAATCTCGATGTGAATCGAATCGTCCAACTCCGGCGTCACGTCAACGGCCGCGAACGACGTCTGCCGTGTGTCTCCCTTCCCGAAGGGGCTGATCCGCACCAGACGATGCACCCCCGACTCGCCTTGTAAATAACCGTAAGCGTAGTCGCCGATGATACGGATTTGCGCCGATTGGATCCCCGCCTCCACATTGCGAAGTTCGTCCACCATCTCGACGGTGTGGCCGTGTTTCTCCGCCCAGCGCACGTACATGCGGAGGAGCATTTCGGCCCAGTCGCAGGCATCTGTGCCGCCGGCCCCCGCTTGAACCCGCAAGAACGCATTGTTCGCATCCGCCGGTCCGCTGAGCATCGCTTTCAGTTCAAATGCCTCGAACCGCGACTCCGTTTGGCTGAGTTCTTTTTCGAGGTCGGGTTCCAACGAGGGGTCTTCCTCCGCCAATTCCGCCAAGGCCTCGACGTCCGCGATTTGCGATTCCAACTCCGCGAACGGTTTGAGCAAGCCGTTCAATGGACGCAGTTGACCGATGATCTTGGTCGCTTTCTCTTGGTTGTCCCAGAAATTCGGCTCTCCCATCATGGCCGTCAATCGATCCCGCTCGGCCGTTTTCCCCGCGATGTCAAAGAGAGTCTCGCAACTGGGCCAATCGGCTGCACAAATCGTCGGTTCGCCGACGCAAATCAGGATTCATCCAACGTTCTCCTTTCCCCAAGTTGCCTTCGAGTCGGCTGCGACCCACGCACCCGCGAGGCAACCTCAAACTTTCCGCTGTCCGTCAACTTAGCAATTTCCGCTCGGACCCGCGAGAGCGAATACCATCTTTACACCCTCGCTTTCCGTTCATCGATTCGGCGAACGTCCGGCGAGGGGGCATCGCTCTGAACCAAGCGAGGGAACGGCCCCAGGGGCGATCCAGCGCGATCTTGTCGGCGATTCAAGCTCACTTTATAATTCCGCTGAATCGCATGGGGAATGGTGTAACGGTAGCACGAATGGCTCTGGACCATTTAGTCTAGGTTCGAATCCTAGTTCCCCAGTTGCCAGGCGTCGGCGTTGTCGAGACCGATCGCCAAAGAAGTCACTCCTCGGCGACGTTCAGGTAGGGAACGGTCGGTTTCGCGGGGGCAAGTTGGTCTGGTTCCTGTCCTCCGCAGCGAAGGGTGAGTGAGGGGACTCGAACCCCCGACATCCTGATCCACAGTCAGGTGCTCTAACCAACTGAGCTACACCCACCATCTGGTTTCATCATAACCGGAAAGCCAGGCTCGGCAAGTCGCCCTTTCGGGTCGGCGGCCCGGGTCAGCCACCGTCGGCGGTGCAAGTCGGATCAAGATACTGTCGCCGTTTGGCCGGGTGGTTCGAGGATGATGGGTGTTCCGTCCGCCTCGAAAAAGCCGCTGCCATCCACCTGATAGAAGCCGTGCGTTTCGCTTGCGAGAAACCGAGCCCATTCCTCCAAGCGGTCGCCGCCAATCAGAGTGAAGAGTTGACGAGTATCGATGATTCGTTGCATCAGTCGAGTGCCGATATCTCCCGCCTCCCAGGACTCGACCACGGCCGCCCAGGTATCCAGTTCGGGTCGCAGATTGTCCGCCTCGAGCAGATAGCGTTCGATGATGAGTTCTCCGGCGCGAATCGTCGTCCAGCCAAGATCGTCACCTGAGGCGTGCAGGAGATCGAGACGCTGTTGCTGGTGCAAGAATTGCTGAATCCGCTCCAAAGGAACGTCAGCCTGAGTCGGGGAAAAGATGCGAAGCCACATCGGCCATTTTTTCCAAGAGTCAGCGACCGTCAGCGGAGAATCAGGAGCGTGGCGAGCGGGTTCAGAGCCGCTTCTTGGCACTGGTGACGTACTTGGCCGGCTCGGGCTCACTGACGTGTTTGAGCAAGGCGTCGATGATATCTTCGGGGGATTTCCCCTCGGCTTGGGCCTGAAAATTGGTGCTGATGCGATGGCGCAAGACGGGGATGGCCGCTTTTTTGATGTCGTCGATGGCAACGCTGAATCGACCATCCATGGCGGCGAAAGCTTTGCCCGCAGCTTGGAGATTGATGCCCGCGCGAGGCCCCGCGCCCCAATCGACGAACTTGCGGATAAACTCCGGGGCTGAGGGATCCCTCGGCCGAGTCGCCCGAACCAGCCGCACGATAAAGTCGTGCACGAACTCACCGACTGGGACACTATGGACCAATTTTTGCAAATTGACAATGGCCGTCGCGCTCAGCAATCGCTTTAATTCGGGTTTCTCGTCCTTGCCGACCATCGCCAAGATCCGCTTTTCCTCCTCGAAACTAGGATAATCGACCTTGACATTAAACATGAAGCGATCCAATTGCGCTTCGGGCAGGGGGTAGGTTCCTTCTTGTTCGATCGGGTTCTGTGTCGCGATGACGAAAAAAGGTTCGGGGAGATTCAGTGTTTCGTTGCCGGCGGAGACTTGCCGCTCTTGCATGGCCTGAAGGAGAGCCGCCTGAGTTTTCGGTGGGGTGCGGTTGATCTCGTCGGCCAAGACGATGTTGGCGAAAATCGGCCCGCGAACGAAGCGAAACTCGCGGCGACCTTCCAACTCGCCCTCATCCATAATCATCGTGCCCGTGATGTCCGTGGGCATCAAGTCTGGCGTAAATTGGATCCGTTTGAAGGAGACATCTAGAATCTGAGCGATGGAACTTACCATCAATGTTTTGGCCAGGCCGGGGACGCCGACCAGCAAGCAATGCCCGCGAGTAAAGATGGCGGCGAGGATCTGCTCGATGACATCGGTCTGACCGATGATGACACGCCGCAACTGCTCGACCATCTGAGCACGGACAGCGGCGAATTGCGCCAAGGCATCGTTGATGCTGACAGCCACGGGATGGACCTCCCGAACACAAGGGATGCGGACCATTGTACGATTCGGCCGCCGCACCGTTTCGCGGGAAAATCGGACTTGCCGACGGATCAGCTTGAGACGGGCACAGGCTGAGGCGGGTCCTCGTCGGCGGTAATGACCAACACGCCGTCTCGCGTGATGGCAAAAGTGTGCTCGACGTGAGCGCTGGGCAAGCCGTCGCGTGTCACCACCGTCCAATGATCGCGCAGCACTTCCGTCTCGGGTCGGCCCATGTTGACCATCGGCTCGACCGCGATGACCAGCCCTTCCTCGATGCGGAAGTTGGCGCGGCGAACCTCCCGATTGACGAAATTTGGTACCTGCGGGTTCTCGTGCATGGTTCGCCCGATACCATGTCCGACGTACTGTTCGACCATGCGGAAGCCGTGACTTTCGACATGGTGTTGCATCCGTTCGGCCACCTCGGTCCACCATTGGGCCCGACCGAGTTCGACCCGCGCGATCTCCAGAGATTCCTCAGCCACCTTGACCAGGCGACGCCATTCGGGTCGAACTTCGCCGATCATCAGGGTGATGGCACGATCGGCACACCATCCATTCAGTTTGCATGCCGTGTCGATTTTGACCAGATCGCCCTCGCGGATCACCCGTGAACCGGGGATTCCGTGGACGACCTGTTCATTGAAGGAGATGCAGGTGGACGCGGGAAAAGGCGTCTTGGGACCGGGATACCCTTTGAACAACGGAATGGCACCATGCTGGCGATAGAACGCTTCGACCGCGCGGTCGATGTCGATGGACTTGACGCCGGGTCGGGCCATCTCGCGACAGATTTTCAAGGCCTGGGCGACAAGTTTGCCGGCCTCACGCATCAAGGCGATTTCACGCGGCGACTTGAGTTCCGGCGCCCGGCAGAAAAACTGGCGAAGCATGACGGTCAAAGATCCTTCGGCAAAAGCAACGCGGCAATGCGAATATAAACGTGTTCGATCGGTGCATCGGCGCGAACAACGTGAACGAGGCGGCGACTCTCGTAATACCGAACCAGGTCATTCGCGGTCTCGTGATACGCGATCAAACGCAGCCGCACGGTCTGTTCCGAATCATCGGCCCGCTGACGGGAGGATAGCCGGCGAATCACCAAACGATCGTCGATGTCGAAGACGACGACGGCGTTGAGAGGAATGCCCAAGTTCGACAACAGGGAATCGAGAGCTTTCGCTTGAGCGACATTCCGGGGGTAGCCATCGAGAACGAAGTCGCGAGGGGCATCCGGTCGTTGGAGTCGTTCGGCGACCAGGTCATTGACGAGGTCGTCGGGGACAAGTCGGCCGGTTTCGATAAAAGGTTTGGCTTTGATACCGACGGCGGTACCGTCTCGGACGGCCTCGCGGAGAATGTCACCGGTGCCGATACAAACTAAACCGAGCCGTTCGCGCAGCAATTGAGCTTGCGTGCCTTTCCCGCTACCCGGAGGTCCGATAAACACGACACGCATAAGTAGGAAGCCCATTCGCCCTGCGGAGCGTCCGTCACCACCCGAGGGGGCAAAAGCGTCCGCCCCTCTCGGGGATCATCTGGTAACAGCATTGACTTTGCTCAATCGTCTGTCAACCCCGGGTAATTACGCATCACTAGATGGCTGTTGATCTTTTGCACCAAATCCAGTGCAACACTCACGACAATCAGTAGTCCCGTCCCTCCGTAAAACCCAGCGATGAGCGGGTCGATGTTCATTTCCGAGGAAATGATGTTGGGTATGATGGCGATGACCGCGAGGAAGGCGGCACCGATGTAGGTGATCCGCATCATCACCTTTTCGAGATAGTCGGCGGTGCTTTTACCTGGTCGATAGCCTGGAATGAAGCTGCCGTGGTCTTTCAGGTTGTTGGCCATCTCTTTCGGATTGAAGATGATGGCCGTCCAAAAATAGCAGAAGAAATAGATCATCGCGATGTACACGACCAAGTAGAGCCAACCCTCGCGTTGGAAGGCGGCGGCTAAACCTTGCGCCCAACTGTAATGGCTGGCCAACGACGTCAGGATCATCCGGGGGATCATGAGCAAACTCCCGGCGAAGATCACCGGCATCACATTGGCCGTGTTGACCTTCAGCGGGAGATAATTCCGCGTCCCGCCGTACACACGCCGACCGCGGACATGCTTGGCCGATTGCATGGGGATCCGTCGTTGCGCCTTGGTCATGGCAATAACGCCCACGATGACGGCCACAAACATCAGAACCAATACGAGCAGTTTTTCAAAGCCAATGTCGCTGGCGCTGGTCCCTCCGCCGAGAACGAACAGCGATTCCTTGAGCCGACCGTCGCTGTCGAGCAGGAGCATGCGAGTGGCAGCGGGGATCCGTCCGACAATCCCGGCCATAATGATGAGGCTGATCCCGTTCCCGATCCCGTACTCGTCGATCTGCTCCCCCAACCACATCAGGAAAATGGTTCCGGTCGTCATCGTGATGACGGCAGTGATGGAATAAAACCAGAGATTGAATCCTTCATCGAAGCCCGGGGTTGCGAGATTCCAACCGTCGCGTTCCACCAGAGTCTTGACGACCCATCCTGCCTGGAAGAGGCAAATCGGGACGGTGGCGTAGCGGGTGTATTCGTTGATCTTTTTCCGTCCGCTTTCGCCCTCTTTTTGCAGTTTTTCCAAAGGTGGGTAGAAGCTGGCGAGGAGTTGAAAAATGATGGAGGCGGAAATATAGGGCATAATGCCCAGCGCGATGATGCTGGATTGGGACAGGTTGCCGCCGGAGAACATCGCAACGAAGCCGAGCACTTGCCCGAAGCCGGTACCTTGGGCGGACTCCATCTTCCGGGCTAACTCTTCTTGATTG